>CAIWUD010000552.1 GCA_903915775.1 uncultured Chloroflexota bacterium
AACCCAACGCTGGTGCCGCCCAGCGGCCACGCTGGCGCAGCCAAAACCCCCTGGGAGGCGTGGAGGGCGTTAGCCCTCCACAAAACCCCAACCCAACGCTGGTGCCGCCCAGCGGCCACGCTGGCGCAGCCAAAACCGAACCCCTAAAAGAAACTGTTCGGCTGAATGACACCCGTGATCCGCAGCACAATCGTCATTACCAGCACCGCCACCCAGAAGATAATCAGTGCCCAATCGATCGGGCGCAGACGAATATCACGGAACAGTACACGCTCGACGCCAGTCTCATCGGGAAAGCTGAACCCGCGTAACTCCATGCTGAGGGCGATATTCTGGCTACGGTTCAGCGCACCTAGCCCGAGCGGGATGGCTGAGATGCTCATGCCACGCGCCAGGCGTACCGGATTCATGCCGCTGAGCAGATCGCATCCACGTGCCTGAAGTGCATCACGGATCGTACTGTACTCCTCCTGCAAGAGCGGGTAGAAGCGCATGCCAAAAGCAAACATGAAGGCGGCCTTGTAGGGCAGGCCAGCGCGGTACATCGAGAGGCCCCAGATAAACGGCTCGGTCGTGAACGAGAAGAGCAGGAAACAGATACCCATGGCGGCGATCCGAAAGCCGATCTCTAACCCGCGCACGAACCCCGCCTGTGATGCCGCACTGAGGATAGGTAGCTCAGATCCGGCGAAGCAGGGGCAACTGTTGAGAAAGAAGGTGTGCGCGAAGGTGATCCCCAGAATAATGGGGATCAGGTAGACCAGGAAGATCGCATACTGACGAGGATGAATCCGGGCGATAAACCAGATGATCGCAATGATCGCAATGCACATGATGAGCGGCGTCGGGATCGGCACACCAGCGATCGGGATTGGTGATGGCAGTAGGAAGGCTAGTACCAGGTAGGAGATGGTAAAGGTCAACTTGGTACGCGGATCAAGTTTATGCAACCAGGTCTCATAGCCCGAATAGGAGTAGATTCCGCTCATAGGGCCAGCCTTTCCCGTAGCATCGTAAACGCCTCATCGACGTCCAGCGGTGGTGGGCTAATCCCCAACTCTAAGGCTAGTTGGGTGACCGATGGTGGCTTCACAAAGGTTGTTGCTAGTACCTCACGCTGTGCAAACACTTCCCGTGGCGTGCCATCGAGCAGAACCTCGCCCTGGCACATGGCGATGATCCGATCGCAGTAACTAGCTGCGAGGGACATAGCGTGGGTGATGGTGATGATGGTCGTCCCGAAACGATCCCGCAGTTGTGTCAACAGCCCCATGACGGCACGGGCCTGGCGCGGATCTTGCCCCGTTGTTGGCTCATCGACAATCAGCGTATCGGGCTGGATTACCGCAATACAGGCGATGGCTAGGCGCTGTTTGTTGCCAAGGGAGAGCCGGAAGGGATGCAGTTCGCGCTGTTCCCACAGGTTGAGCAGCCGGAGGATCTCCTCTACCCGCTCTTCAGCCTCGCGACTCTGGATGCCCTGGTACTCCAGGCTAAACATCACCTCGTCCCAGACCGACTGACGGAAGAGTTGGGTTGTCGGATTCTGAAAGACATACCCGATACGCCGTGCACGCCGGAAGGTCTTGAGTTGGTGCACATTCTCACCACCGATCAGCACCTCGCCGGAGCTTGGCGTGAGATAGCCGCTCATACAGCGTGCCAAGGTGGTTTTGCCGCTGCCATTCTGACCAATGATCGCCACAAACGAACCACTCGCGATCGTCAGGTTCACGCCCTTAACGGCCGGAATTGGTCTTGGCGGAGGATAGACGTAGCGTAGTCCACGCACCTCAACCAGCCCATCCTTGGGCGTTGATGGAGTTGGAGGTGGGGGTGGCGCTGCTGGGGCGACTCCAGTCCCAAATATCTGTCTGTAGACCGGCAGGGCGCTACTCAAGGTGAGGGGTAGCTCAGATCCGAGCACGCCACGCTCGGCTAACTTCAATGAGAGCTGTGCAATCTGGGAAGGAACAATGCCAGCGCGCTCAAGCTCCTCATGGTGGCGCACAAACTCAGTTGGTGGACAGTCGAGCAGGATCTCCCCACGATGCAGCAGCACCAGCCGATCGGCATGCTCCAGGAGCTCGTCGAGCTTATCCTCAACCATGATCACTGTACGGTGGGCATCCAACACCCGCTTAATGCTCTCGATTACTAGCTCGGCCCCAAGCGGATCGAGCTGTGAGGTTGGATTATCGAAGAGCAGAATGTCAGGTTGACTCACCGCAACTGCTGCCATCACGACCCGTTGCTTCTCACCACCCGAAAGGTCGTAGGTAATGCGGTCACGCAGCTTCTCGATGGCGAAGAAGTTCAAGATCTCGTCGAGGCGCTGCTCCATCTGACGGCGGGGAATACCCCGATTCTCAAGGCCCCAGACGATCTCGTCGCGCACGAGCAGGTTGAAGAGCTGGGAGTCAGGATCCTGCAGCACCATTCCAACCCGGGTAGCGAACTTTCGTAGCGATAGTTCGCGTGTATCGACACCATCGAGCAGCACCTGGCCGCTTAGATCGCCGCGTACGTAGTGGGGGATGACGCCACCCAGCAATCCTAGGAGCGTCGACTTTCCCGATCCGGTCGGTGCGATGATCCCGACAAACTCGCCCGGGTAGATCGAAAGATTGACGTTCCGGAGTACCGGCTCATCTGCGCTTGGGTACCTGAAGGTTACATCGCACAGCTGGAGTGGGGCAGTTCTGGTCATGCATCTGGTCCTGGGTTGATTGGTTACCACCGATGGGTAGCCGGGGGGGCATGCTTCAGACTCGTTTGACCGTTTGGATAGGAGGTGTGGAGGGCAAAGCCCTCCACACCGCGGTGATGCCAGACGGCAACGTCGGTGCAGCTAAAACTACACGATGCTGCAGTGGCACAGACCATTGCTCAACTCTTGCTGCCGCCACCTTTCGGCAGGATGAACCAGAAGATGGCAACGATGACGGAGAGGATGGCGATGGTGCCAATCGTACGTACATTTGGATCAAGACCTGCACCAATGCCAGCCGCCGCCGGGAGCATGCCATTGACCGCCATCCAGAGCAGACCACCAGCAATGGCAATCAGGACGGCACCGAGGATGACTACTTGACCGATGAGCCGATTATTCCCGCCCATAATGCACCTCCAAAACTTGTCGATGGACCGTAATCCCTACTCCAGCACACCCGACCGGCGCACCGAGTTGAAGAACCAGTAGCCAAGGGCGCCACCCGGAACCACCATCACAAAGTTCCACAGCGGGATGATTACGTAGGCCCACCATGCCGCCCCCGGGAAGACGATCAACATCAGCACCGAGAAGCCTATTGAGGCAATGAGTTGCCCAACTGCACAGAGCCCGATGAAGCGTCCCATCGAGATCTCTTCCTCCCGCTGGAGGAAGTGACGGAATACCAGGCAGTTTGGCACCGACCAGCACATGTTGAGGAAGAAGAAGGACCAGGCCAGGGCATGAGTCGCCGTCAGTACTGCCAGAATAGGGTTGAAGTTCGCCACGATCAGCGCGCCGGTCATGCCGAAGAAGATTACCGCGACCGGGAACCAGAGGTTGATGAACATGAAGCCGAGCCAGTTCGCAATCGGCACACCAGTGACTGGGGCGATCAGACTACCGGTCAGGGTGTCTAACCGCTCCGTGATCTGCATGTTGATCGAAAAACAGACTGCCAAGAGTACCGAACCGACAATCGACTTTGTGTCCGTTGGCCAAAGTGGCCCAATCCGGAAGGGGCGTGCCCGCTGAGCGGTTGCACTTGAGATCGACGACATGGCGAACCCTCCTATACTACGTGAGCCATCCATACACCACTAGGACGAGAAGATGACGCCTCAGCTTGAGCAACATGGCCGTACGTTCCATGATGCTCCCTAGCTTTGCGCATTCCGATTGCTATCTACTGCAGGGCCGTAGGAGGCACGATGCTGTTGGTAGAGAACGAGTAGTTCATCTTTGAGGCTCTGGAGCACCTTGCGCATCTCTGCCAACTCCTCAGCGTGGAGGCGCGCATAGGACTCGATCTGCTGCTCCAGGTGCAGGATCCGCTGCGCTAGTAACTCAGCCTCTTTCATGCGGCATACCTTCATAGACAGGCACACGCCGACGTGTCCTGCGCCTGTGACAACGCTGTACAGCTACTTCAATCCACTACCAACCGAACATGAAAGCTGTAGCGGTTTATGTGAGCAATGGAAGCTCTGCTACGTAGTCGGGGATGTTCGTGGCAGTCAATGGGGATAAATGCATCATAACGCAGCAAGGGAGTTAGTGGATAGATCTGAACGTATCACCAGTAGGTGCAAAAGTATCAGGCTTTCGTGATCATCCATGGTGGGTGCAATCCTCGACAAAAGAGCCTAACCCAAATGGCACCAGACGCTACCGTCGGCGCAACCGCAACCGCACCATCCCCCAACGTTAGATCAAACCGCGCCGCACTGCCTCCGCAACGGCCTGCACACGGTTGCCAGCATGGAGCTTGTCGGTGATGTCCTGAATCTTCCTCTTGACCGTTACCTCGCTCCAGAAGAGTTTATCGGCAATATCACGGGATGTCGCACCATCCGAAAGGAGCCGTAATACCTCAACCTCCTGCTCAGAGAGGCCGGCATCGAGGCGCATTCGCTCCTGCGCAAGCCGCCGATACTCATCCAATACATAGTGGACAAGCTCAGGGGCGAGGAGACGCTGCCCCCGCTGTACCGAGCGGATGGAGTTGGCCAGGGTGTCGTACGAACTGCTCTTCAAGAGATAGGCGAAAGCACCAGCTTGAAATGCACCAAGTAGGTACTGGTTGTCGTCATAGGTGGTCAAAAAGATCACCCGTACCCGTGGGTAGTGCTGCTGAAGCTGTCGTGCGGTCTGGATGCCGTCAATACCACCTAGGCGAATATCGAGGGTGATCATATCAGGATCGAGTTGGCCCACTGCCGCCAGGGTAGCTGGTCCACTATCAGCCTCACCGACCACCTCGATATCAGCCTCCTCCGCCAGGAGGCTGCGCAACCCACGCCGGAAAATGGCATGGTCGTCGACAATCAGGAGACGAATAGTCATAGCTCGCCAAGCCTCTCCGCGATCGAGCGCTGGAGATCGAGGGTGATGCGTGTACCCTGGCCAATTTGGCTGGTGATCATCAGTTGGCCGCCGAGGGCCTGGGCCCGTTCACGGATGCCTAGGATGCCAAGACCGTCACCAACCTGTGTCGGATCAAAGCCATGACCATCGTCAACGACCGTTACGCGCAGTTGGCGTGGGCGAAACTCCACACCGATGGTCATGCTGCGTGCTGCAGCATGCCGGAAACTGTTCTGCGTTGCCTCTTGGACAATCCGGTAGATCGCTAACTCCACATCATCGGTCAATGGGTAGGCTGAACCACTTACCTGGAAGGTTATCTCTAGTCCGTAGTGGAGTGAGGATGCGGCAACAAAGTTCTCTAGGGCTGCGAGTAGCCCAAGCTCATCGAGGGCTCGTGGGCGTAGGGCGTAGATGATCGTCTTCATCTCGACCAGCGTATGTTCAAGCAGCTGCCTACACTCATCGATCGGGTGGATGAGCTCAGTGCGCTGTCCGCCAATCCGCCGTCGGAGGGCCTGGAGTTCATAGATCGCCCCCAAAATGGCCTGAGTTACACTGTCGTGCAGATCATGGGCAATCCGCTGACGTTCGCTCTCCTGGATCTGCACCACCCGGCAGACGAGCGCACGGAGCTGTTCAGCCTTCGTAGCAATCTCGTTGTGGGCATGGCGCAACTCGATCGTTCGCTGTCCAACCTTATGCTCGAGCTGTTCACTGAAGCTTTTGATCGTGGTGTAGAGCTGAGCATTTTCGATCGCTACCGCCGCCTGATCGGCAAAAGCACGCACAATCCGGGCATGGGCCTCCGTGTAGAAGTCTGGCTCACCCCAGTCTACACAGAGAAACCCAATGGGACGGTCTTTGATGATCAGCGGTGTACCACACCAGGAGCGTACCTGTTTGGCCCCAGGCAACCAGATCCAGCGTGGATCACTGATGGCATCCCGAACTACTACCGTTTCGCGCTCATACATGATCAGCGGCGCCAATGGCGCTTGGGTGATCTCGAAGGTTGCCAGCTTCGCCTCTTCGTTGTCTGCACAGCCCTTGGCCGCTACCACCCGCATCTGTGTGCCTTCGGTCAGCAGGGTAATCCGCGTCCCGATATGGGGGACGACCCGGTCAATCTGCTGGAGAATGAGATCGAGTACCTGATCGAGTTCGAGACTCGAGCAGATGATCCGTGAGACATCACTGAGCGTTGTGGCGAGCTCACGCTCGTGATGCTCTGTCTCAAAGAGCCGTGCATGCTCGAGCGCTGATGCAACCTGATCGGCAACGATCTGCAACAGAAAGAGATCGTCGCTGTCAAAGATACGCTGACGATCATTCTGGATGTCTAGCACCCCGATGATCCGTTTATCGACCTTCAGCGGCAGTGCGATCTCGGCACCGATATTGGGGAGCATCCGGTGTGGCCGGTAGTGAGGATCGGTCGAGATGTCATTCGCGATCCAGATCCTGCCGCTGCTCGCAACCCAACTGACAATACCATTCCCATCGAGTCGCTCACTGAACCCCTCGCGAAGGAGTTGCTCGCCGAGTGGCCCACTGGCATGGATCAGGTCGATGCTTTTGTGCTCCTCGTTGATGAGTAGGAGGTGGATATGGTCATAGTCGAGGGTTTGGTAGATCAGGCTCGTGATCTGCTCCACCAACTGCTGCCGATCACGGATCCAGTTGATCTGTTGGCCCAGTTGATTGATGATCGCCAGTTGACTGGTGAGCCGTGCAATCCTCCGCTGTTGCTGCTCACTCTGCAGGCGCTGCGCTAGCCCATCAGCGAGGAGAAGTTGCAGTGCCTGCTGTCGCGCGTCGAGCCGCTCACTCCGCTCGAAACCGAGGAGCAGCACGCCGAGGCTGCTTCCATTCACTGTGAGCGGGATCTGGCGGATGGTTTCGCCAAGGTGTGAGTCAACGAGCGCGGTTAGTTGAGCTGGATCACCGCTCAACCGTTCGACCATGGCTGGTACCGGACCGGAACTGATCAATAGTGGGGCTTCAGGTGGTCTAGCGACGAGGATCGCTCCCCAGACTGCCGCCGTGCAGTGCACAATCTCGGCGAGGTGGGGAGTAAGACTACTGTCCGTGCGGTGATCGTGGTGGCTGTGCCGTCCGTTCGTCTGTGTGTCGGGGACTCGGGGTAGTAACGAGATCACGGTGGAGCCCTCCGCGGCTGCGAAGATGGTTGGTAGAGCGGTGCCGAGCCTCAGATAGGGGAGTGAGGCTCCATGGGCTGAATCGTTTGCTGTGCCATCGTGCCCGGCCATTATAACACATCGACTTTGCGCGTACCTGTTTATACTGCTACCTGGCGAAACTAAGTTGGGTGAGGGTTTTTGCGGAGGCCTTCGCCCTCCACACCTCCCCCGAGGCTGCTCACGCGGAGTGAAGGAGCTTGCCAAAGCGTACGCAACGCAGTATCATAGCCAGCCACGGGTAGAATGACGAAAGAGCGATCTCAATTGAGTGGAACCAAACAACGGTGGGCAGTGCACGAGGGAACTGGGTTCCTTCCACTCCGCCCTTAACCCGGTGAGGAGCGGTGTAGAGCCCCGTACCGTCTGGTTACATTCATCGCAACTGAAAGGCGATCACTGCTGTGAGCAAGAAGATCCGCGTTGCCATCATTGGAGTGGGTAATTGCGCATCATCACTGGTGCAGGGTGTCCATTACTATCGTGATGCCCGGGAGGGTGACGAGATTCCCGGTCTCATGCACGTCAATCTGGGTGGTTACCAGATTCGCGATATTGAGTTTACGGCAGCCTTTGATATCGCTGATACCAAAGTCGGCAAAGATCTCTCCGAAGCTATCTTTGCCGAGCCAAACAATACCTACAAGTTTAGCTCAGTACCCCACCTCGGCGTGCCCGTCTCCCGCGGGATGACCCACGACGGGCTGGGGAAGTATCTGAGTGCGGTGATTACGAAGGCCCCTGGCCCGACGGATGATATTGTGGGTATCCTGCGTGCTACCAAAACTGATGTCGTTATCTCCTACCTGCCCGTAGGGAGTGAGATGGCTACCAAGTGGTACGTTGAGCAGATCCTTGAGGCTGGTTGTGGTTTTATCAACTGTGTGCCGGTCTTTATCGCGAGCCAGGGCTATTGGCGCCGTCGCTTCGAGGAGAAGCGCCTGCCTATTATTGGCGATGATATCAAGAGTCAGGTGGGTGCCACCATCACCCATCGCGTGCTCACCACCCTCTTCAAGGAGCGTGGGGTGCGTCTGGATCGTACGTACCAGCTCAACTTTGGTGGAAATACCGACTTCCTCAACATGCTTGAGCGTGAGCGGCTGGAGAGCAAGAAGATCAGTAAGACGAATGCGGTCACCAGCCAGCTTAACTACAATCTGCCCGATGATGCCGTCCACGTGGGACCGAGTGACTACGTGCCCTGGCTGGGCGATCGCAAGTGGGCCTATATCCGCATGGAGGGCACGACCTTCGGTGATGTACCGCTCAATGTGGAGCTGAAACTGGAGGTTTGGGACTCGCCGAACTCTGCCGGTGTGGTCATTGACGCCATCCGCTGTGTCAAGCTGGCTCTGGATCGGGGTATCGGCGGGGCACTCGATGCGCCAAGCAGCTACTTCATGAAGACTCCGCCCCAGCAGTATACGGACTACGAAGCTCGCGAACTGACCGAGCGCTTTATCGCCGAGTCGGTATAGGGTGGCGTTCAACTTAGCGTGACCAGCGTACGGGAGGTATGGAGGGCTGCGCCCTCCATAAAAAAACCTAACCCAACCTTGGGCCCGCCAGGGAGAAGTGTGAACAGGTACAAGGTAAGAACCGCATCATGAAACTGATTGTGCAGATCCCGGCCCTGAATGAACGTGCAACGATCGGCGCAGTTATCGCTGAAATTCCGCGCACGATCCCTGGGATCAGCCGGGTTGAGGTACTGGTCATTGATGATGGCTGTACCGATGATACGCTCCTGGTAGCACAACGGGCTGGTGCTGATCACATTGTTCGCCATACCGCAAATAAGGGTCTGGCCCACGCCTACCAGACCGGGATCGATACAGCGCTGCGCCTCGGTGCGGATATTATCGTCAATACTGATGCCGATAATCAGTACCCCGGAAGTGAAATACCTGGGTTAATTGCACCAATTGTGGCCGGTCGTGCCGATATTGTGGTCGGCGATCGCCAGGTACAGCAACTCGATCACTTCTCGCCCCTAAAAAAGAGGCTGCAACATATCGGTAGTTCGGTGGTGCGCTGGGCTTCTGAAACCGACGTTCCTGATACCGTCAGCGGTTTCCGTGCGCTCTCGCGCGAAGCGGCGTTGCGTACCTTCGTGACCACCGAGTTTTCGTACACGGTTGAAGCGCTGATCCAGGCGGGGAAACGTCGCTTGACGGTAATCGCCGTACCGATTCGCACCAACTACGTCGATCGACCCTCACGCCTGCACCGGGGTAACTGGAACTTTATCAAGCGCCAGGCCGCAATTATCGCACGTACCTACACGACCTATGAGCCGCTCAAGGTCTTTAGCTACATGGCGATAGTCCTCTTCCTCCCCGGCATCCTCCTGCTCGGTCGCGCTGTCTACGTATTTATTGGCCGCCGCGTCACCGACCTGACTGGTGATAATCTCCAGGCCCTCGTCGTTGGCGGGATTCTGCTACTGATGGCACTGCTCACCTTCTTGATTGGCCTCCTCGCCGATCTGGTGAGTGGCGTGCGGCGCATCCAGCAGGAGTTGCTCTACCGCGTGCGCACCATGCAGGTCGAAGATGAGGCATGGCGACGCCTGGTCGCCATGCGCCTCACCAATCTGGAAGAGACCCGCCAGTCTGAGGCTGAGCCTGAGGCAGAGCTACCTTCAACCTGATCGGTACTGCTCAGGGTCTACTCTGTGAGCGCTCGATACTGCTCACGGGGTGCTGCGGTGAACCTATGACGCGCTGTCGACCCTCACGGCTTGTCCAGAGGGTGCGTAGATGTTGGAGTGCGCCGCCGGTACGCCGGTCGAGCAGCATGACGAAGCGTGTTGCCTCAACGACACCAAGCCGATCAACCAACGCCTCCCAACCCTCCTCAATCAGTCGCAGCTCCGCCTGCGTCATGGTCTCTACTCCTTAGGGATGGTTCGTAACCGAGTTACGGGTTTCGCCGTTACCCGCGGCAGGGGCATCATTGATGGTGGAAGGCATAACCCTTCGCACCTGCCTAAAAATCTCCAACTCAGCTCGCCTACGGGAGTTGCAGAGGACGCAGCCCTCCACAACCCCCCCAACTCAGCCTGCTTACGGGAGGCGTGGAGGGCATAGCCCTCCACAAAACTCTCTAATTCAGCCTTGGTACCGCTGGATGATCACGCTGGTACAGCCTACACTGAACCCTGCCTAAGCAGCTGAAGATCAGACTCAACCATCATCTGGACGAGTTCAGGGAAGCTGGTACGAGGAGACCAGCCGAGCCTGTTCTTCGCTTTCGTCGGGTCGCCAATCAGCAGATCCACCTCGGCAGGGCGCATAAAACGCTCATCGATGACGACGTAGTCACGGTAGTCTAGGCCAACATGACCAAAGGCAAGTTCACAGAACTCACGCACTGGGTGGGTCTCACCCGTGGCGACTACATAGTCCTCCGGGTGATCTTGCTGCAGCATGAGCCACATCGCTTCGACATAATCACCAGCGAAGCCCCAATCACGACGAGCATCAAGGTTGCCGAGGCGCAGTTCATGGGCGAGGCCAAGCTTGATCCGTGCGACCCCATGCGAGATCTTACGCGTAACAAACTCTAACCCCCGTCGTGGGCTGTTGTGTACCACCACTCGTCCCACACCGGCACAGAAGTGGCCACTCTCCGTCGCGAGGTCGAACACCCACTCATCGGCGAGCGCCGGACGTTCGATCCGACTGATGGCATCAAGGGCTCTACGTGCCCCTTGAGTAGAGGTTACGCTCGGATCGAGATCGATCTGATAGTCGGTCTGCTCACCATGATGGGTAACCCTCATCGTCGGTGTCCGACCCTGGTTGGCCATGATCCAGTAGATGCCTTGGGCCAGTAGCGCACTGCTCGTCTGGATGCGCTCACTTCCGCCTGCCTGTCGCGGTTGGCCCGCAGAGAAACTGCGCAGGAATAGCTGCTGAAGCTCGGTCTTGGCGTTGAGGATCAGGCGAGGAACTCGCTTCGCTCCATCGGAGGTGGAGAGTTGTGTCTGTAGCCAGTGGATGAGCGGAGCATCGCCCATCAGGTTCATCCGACGAACTGTGGATGTGGGGTCAGCTACGGGCATGTGGATCGCGCTGCTGCCGAGGAAGAGGCGTGACCAGAGCTCAGCGACACGGTCGAGCAGTTGGCGATCCTGATGCACAACCTGCATCTGCCCCGTTGGGGTTATACAACCAGTTCCAACCAGCAGCCCTAGCAACTCGGCCAATTCTGGGGTAACGATGGCCTGGCTCGGTGTGGCCGGGAGCGAGGGGGCTAGGGCGAGATGGTCATCCGTGGTCAACGTCCGGGCAACCCGCACCTCGTACGCACTATCCAGCATGTGGTGGTGGGAAGTTACCGTCACGCAGCCGCCGCGGGTCTGGAAGGAGAGGAGTGTATGGTCAGGATCGTTCAGACGTCGGCGGGTTGCCGTCACTGCGCGCACCGCTGTCCAGTGAGCACCATCCCAGATCTCCAGCCCAGCAGGCTCAACGCTCTGTTGAGCAGCGCCCCGCTGCTGCAGTACGATTAACTCAGATGGAGTAACGACATCCACATGTCCATCCTGGCGTACGATCAGGGGCGTCTGTGCGCTCACACACTCATGGTTGAAGAGAATGCCGCTACAGGCGAACATGTCGTAACTCTCACGGTAGTTGACCGTGATCCAGTGACCATAGACCTTCGCAACGCCGTAGGGGCTACGTGGATAGAAGGGAGTACTCTCCCGCTGCGGAACCTCCACGACCTTCCCAAACATTTCGCTGCTGCTAGCCTGGTAGAAACGGATCGCGGGATCGACCAGACGCACCGCATCAAGCATACGGGTCACGCCGAGGGCAGTCGTTTCACCAGTGAAGACTGGTTGGTACCAGGATGTCTGGACAAATGACTGAGCGGCGAGGTTGTAGACTTCAGCGGGGCGATGCTCACGCAGCAGATTGATCAGCGATACCTCATCAGCAAGATCGCCAGTTACCAGGTGCAGGTCATCCTGGATGTGCCGAATACGCTCGAAGTTCACGGTACTGGTGCGCCGCACCATGCCGATCACGTCATAACCTTTACTCAGGAGTAACTCAGCGAGGTAGCTGCCATCCTGGCCTGTGATTCCGGTAATGAGGGCACGCTTAGCCATGAACGATCCTTAGTATGCGCGATCTTAGGCACCGGCCTGAGCTGCAGCTACCGCCTTTTGCGCTGCTTCGGCCAACGTCATCGCGGGGATTAGCCGCGACTCGGCCAGGAGGCGGCGCCCCTCCTCCTCATTCGTACCGGTGAGGCGGGCTACCATCGGTACGTTTGTCGGTACCTCTTCGAGTGCTGCAATAATGCCCCGTGCAACTTCGTCGACCCGGGTAATGCCACCGAAGATGTTGAACATGACCGCCTTGACGTTTGGGTCGGCTAGGATGATCTGTAGCGCTACCTTGACCCGCTCTTTGCTCGCACCACCGCCAATGTCGAGGAAGTTGGCAGGCGAACCACCGTAGAGCTTGACGACATCCATGGTTGCCATTGCCAACCCGGCACCATTGACCATGCAGCCGATAGTGCCATCAAGCTTGATAAAGGTCAGATCGGACTGACGGGCAATCTGCTCAACCTCGGGCTCGTCCGAGGTGTCGCGGATCGCAGCGAGGTCGGGATGGCGAAAGAGGGCACTATCATCGAGCAGTACCTTGGAGTCGAGGGCCTGCAAGTTTCCATCGTCCCGAATAACGAGGGGGTTGATCTCCACGAGTGAGGCGTCACTCGCCACAAAGACGCGGTAGAGCGCCGTTGCAATCTGGGCAAACTGGCGTACCTGTTTCGTATCGGTCAGCCCAATGGCAAAGGCGAGTTCACGCGCCTGGTACTCCTGCAGCCCGAGCATCGGATGTGCGGGCAGCTTGATAATCGCGTCTGGGTTGCTCTTGGCAACCTCCTCAATCTCCACGCCACCCTCAGCGGAGGCGATCATCATCACCTGCTTGCTGGTGCGGTCGAGGATTGCACTGAGGTAGATCTCCTTCTGGTAGCTGATCGCCTCGGCCACCAGAACCTTCTCGACGGTGAGCCCCTTGATCTGCATGCCGAGAATCTGACTCGCTACTTGCTCGGTCTGCTCGGGGGTGTCGGCAAGCTTCACTCCACCGGCCTTGCCACGTCCACCCACAAACACCTGTGCTTTGACGACGACCCGCCGACCAAGACGCTCCGCAATGGCACACGCCTCGGTTGGCGTAGTGGCAACACCGCCACCAGTGACTGGTATTCCGTACTTCTCAAGCAGGTCGCGAGCCTGATACTCGTGCAGTTTCATGGGTACAATCTCCTCACCAGACAAGATCCACAAGCAAGCTCGCAGCCTTGTTCCTCTTCATAGGGGATAGCATCGAGGGTATGCGCCAGGCGTGAGGGTGTCGGTTCGGGGGATAGTCGCAGAGGCGCATGCGCAAACGCTGGGCAATGGTAACACAGGCCTAAATTGCCTGTCAAACCTCAAGCAGCGATATCACAGAAACCCTAGCTCGTCACGCGCCTCTTCACTCATGAGGGACGGGTTCCAGAACGGCGTCCAGACGAGGTTGATGTTCACATCGGTCAGCTGCCGATAGACCTCACTCAGCGCCTTTACTTCACGACGGGCCTGGTCGAGAATCTGTGGTCCAGCTGGGCACGCCGGTGTGGTGAGCGTCATATCGATGTCAACTCTGCTCCCTCCGTTGAGCACATCGATGCGGTAGACGAGGCCGAGGTTGACGATATCCAGCCCGATTTCCGGGTCAATCACATTTTTGAGTGCAGCGCGCACCATGTCTTCAGTAACCATGCTTCACCTTCATGCTACTCTCTACTTGTACTGCTTCAGTACGTTAGCACCTCTTGCCCCCACCCCACCCCTCCCCCGTTGGGGGAGGGAGGCCGGAATCCTCCCCCCAGCGGGGGGAGGTTGGGAGGGGGGCATCTGTGCCAACTTTATGCAGCAATTCACCTACTCCTTCGATCCTCCCCCTGTATGATACCATAGACCCTCGTGCAGCTCTTCCACGTCCTCTACCCCTCCGTCATGAACCATCTCCCACCTACACGTTGTGTCGGCAACCTATCGCCGGTCAAGCCGATCAGGGTGCTCAGGCTGCTCGATCGCTCGCGGAGCAGTTCACCGCTCTCACTGTAGAAGCGCAGGGTGAGGAGTCCATCGACTACCCGTACGAGTGCACGCTCCTCCTGCTGCTCAACCAGTTCGGTCACCGAGAAGCTTACCTCGAGGGTGGCGCGCGCTCCAAAGGCTGGATTCGTCGTGCTGATCACAAAACGCCGCAGCATATCGCCCAGGATAAGTTGCTGGTCGTCACGCTCACTAGGGGTGAAGTGGCTAGACAGGCGTTCAGCCCAAGCCTGACGCACCTCAACACTGGTGAGCTCAGGATCGTTCAGGGCGCTGTTGAGATCTTCAAGAAAGCTCTCGACTATCTGGCGCGGACTCCCCCCACCTGTGCCGATCAGATCCGCCTCGGTGATAACCGCACCACAGCCGGTGAGGAAGAGGGTGAGGAGGATCGTGGTAACCCACAGTCTACGGTGTGTGAACATTGGTGTACTGGTGTAGGCTACTCCTCCCCATTGCCCAGTTCGCGGAACGGTCGAGGCGGTGCGGGGAGGCTCGT
Organism: uncultured Chloroflexota bacterium; assembly: GCA_903915775.1. Classification (GTDB taxonomy): domain Bacteria; phylum Chloroflexota; class Chloroflexia; order Chloroflexales; family Chloroflexaceae; genus Viridilinea. Next base: position 14,925 of record CAIWUD010000552.1, read on the forward strand.
GCGCAGAATCTGGTTGCCGTTGGCAATGTAGAGGGTTGGCCGGGCGCTGCTACTATCAACAACGAGGAAATTAAGCGCATCAAGGCTGATCGGTGCGGTGGCGTCCGCTTTGATCTGCTGCACAACCTTCCCGCTACGCTTTTCCACCTGTACGATCCGGCTGTTGAGCGCATCAACGAGGAAAAAGAAGCCCTCTTCACTACTGGTACCACTCACTGCGAAGCTACGAACTTGACTGAGCGGCGGCGTGATCGTTTCGGGTACGACCTCTTTGACCAGTTGACCCTGACTGAAGATCAGCACAGTACCATCTGACCGCAAGAGGTAGATGCTCCCATCCACGGTCATATCAACGACACGGTCGAGATCCTGGTTGATGGTACTGAGGGGATCGATCCAGTAGTCTGGTGCGTCGCCGTAGAATCCGGATCGGAAGCGGAGCAGTTCATTGGGTTGGGCACCCCAGACATAGAGGTTGCCGCCATACTCCTCAATATCCAAACGGTCACGCGGATTCCAGATCTCACTCGCACCGAGTTTTGAGTAGTTCCAGCTACCGCCAGACTGGAAGTAGTAGCCAAAGCCATTTGGTGCTTGGTCTATCGCGATAACCTGATCCGTGCGCCAGAGCGCTGCCCGTACTGAACCGACTACGGTTGCACCAACATTCTGACTTGGGCTCAGGTAGACCTGAGGCTCGCCACCGTCGCGTGGGAAGCGGTAGAGACGCCCATTCCTTGGGTCAGCATCAATGGCGTAGAGGTAGCGCAGACCTTCGAGGATGGCTGTTTCCGTAATCCCAGAGAGGGTCGGTGGCACGACGATACTGCTAAATTGGCCGGTCGGCAACGGGTGGGTCGCGAGTACCGTGAGCTCATCGAAGAAGTTGAGCCGCTGTACTGCCGCGAGGGCACGCTCATACTCGCGCTGGAGCTCCTGGTAGCGTAGCCAGAGGGTGGGGTTCGTGTCGGTGACGTTTGGACTCGCTCGAACCTCGTCGATCGCCTGGCTCGCGAGATCGAGTGCTTCGAGGGCCGCAGCCTCGTCAGCTGCCTCACGCACGACGGCTAACCGCTGATCGGCTACCGCAAAATACTCCAGGACGATCTGTTGCTCGTTGGCCTGGGTTACATTAAAGCCGTAGAAGATGAGCAGTGCAATCGAGAGCACGAGACTAAGGAGCAGAATCCAGGGAAATGGTGGGCTGGTGCGGCGGTAGGAGAGGCCGCGCTCACGCATGTTGATCTGAGGCGTCGTGGCCGGACGTCGTAACTGGCGTGTGCGCAGCCCCCGCTCCATGGCTAACGTAAACTGGCGAAATGGTAGGCTCAGGCGCTCGCCCCAGGACATATCGATCAACGGTTTGTACTCAATGCTTGGACGGTAGGTTTGCCCAGATTCCTTGATCAGTGGATCGCCAAGGTCGATCGGTTGTCTCACCTTCTCTTGACCAACCTCTTCCCCGAGGAAGGCCGAGGGTGGAAGGTTCTCTCGGCGTAATGTGGCCTTCTCACGCTTTGCTGTGCGCGCCTCAGCATACTGCTCGCGGAGCGTCGGACCAAGATCGAGTGGCTGCGGAATTGGTACCGGATTGACCGGCAGGTTGGGCTGGTCCGGCATGTCGCTGATCGTATCGACCCGCTGCTCGTCCTCCGCTCCGGTTGACGCAGGTCTACCGGAGCCGCGCTCGGCGAAGGAGAAGAGGGTGCGTAGCCAGTTTTTTGGCTGTCGTGTGCGTGCCGAACGGGGCTCAACCCTGGGTTGTGGACGTGGGCCTGCGTTCAGCTTGACCATAAACGCGTGTGCATCGCCCAGTTCGTGGGTCATTGCGATCTGGCGCAGACGATCAATACTCACCGCAGGATGGGTCTCGCGTAAGATCGATTCAATGTCCGTTTTCCCAAGGCGGGGGGCGAAGTTACTCGAGCAGAGGAGGAGTGTTGAGCCTACACCAACGGTACAACGGTAGAGCTCAGGCTCGATGAAGAGGCTTGCCCCCAGGGCACCAGAACGTATAAAGGGGGCAGCACTGAGATGGGCTGGATCCCACGAGGGGTGTGCCGGGAGCGCACGGAGGCGACCTTCGGTAATGGTGTAAGCCTGCGCGGGCTGTACCTGCGCAATGAACATGTCGCTCTCGTGGAGTACCACGCAGGAGAGTCCTAAATGGATGCGCTGGCGGTTGTTGAGCTGGAAATTCTGCTCATAGAGCGCCTTGTTCGCTGCACGAAACGCCGAGCGTAACGCTGAAGTCAGACTGTATGAGTTCTCATCGTAGAAGTTTTGGCGTACAACTTTGGCTACGAGTTGGCAGGCCGCTGCCACACGCTCCGGATCGGCACCAACTCCAGCCTCGGCGAGTAGGTAGAGCCTGCCTTTGCGCACCAGTGGTGAGAAGGGTGAAGGAGGCTCGACCACGGTGATCAGGTCGCTCTGCTCTTGATCAGTACCACCCATGAGCACGAGTTGGCCCGTGAGTGTCTCTACTCGCTGCATACGCGTTGCCTCGGTAGCATGCGGCTGCTACACGATTCTCATCGGCTATGTGTGATGGCTGGGGAGTCGCTGAGCCTACCTCTCCGATTATAGCATACGCACTCTTGCGGCACAGTGGAGTGTAGGACCTCTGTGGAGTGTAGATGGTATAATGGAACCCGTAGCGGGGCTCGTGGGTTTGGGAGGGCATGACCCTACCAAAAGGTCTCACTTCACCGCGGCCTTGTGCGGCGAAACTGTACAGAAGTCTACCGTCATTTATTACTCAACACTGGAGATTCCCCTCCCATGCCCGTCGTGATTGGTGTGCGCTTCAAAGATAGCGGCAAGGTCTACTTCTTTGATCCACGTGAGCTGAATCCACACCCGGGTGAATATGTGGTTGTGGAGACGGTGCGCGGTCTGGAGCTTGCGTGCGTAGCTCATGAGTGTCGTGAGGTTGCTGAGGATGCAATTATTGGTGAACTGAAACCAGTAGTGCGCTACGGTGCAGCTGATGATTTCGAACGGCTGCGTCTGTTTCAGTCACGGCAGCAGGAGGTTCTCGCTCGCTGTGGAGAAAAGGTCCGTGAGCACGGCCTCCCGATGAATCTGGTGAAGGCGGAGTATAGCTTTGATGGCTCACGGCTGACCTTCTACTTCACCGCTGAGAAGCGGGTTGATTTTCGTATGCTGGTGCGTGATCTAGCGCGTACCTTCAGGAGTCGTATTGAGCTCCGTCAGATCGGCCCACGCGATGAGGCCAAACTCCTTGGCGGGATTGGTCCCTGTGGACGCGTCCTCTGCTGCGCCTCTTTTCTGCCTGACTACGCACGTGTGAGTATCAAGATGGCCAAGGATCAGGATCTCCCCCTCAATCCCGCGAAAATTAGTGGGGTCTGTGGGCGTCTGCTCTGCTGTCTCTCCTATGAACACGAACAGTATGTCGCAATGCGCGCCGAGTTGCCACGTCGTGGTACCTGGGTGCAGACCCCTGATGGTCCAGGTGAAGTCATTGACCAGCACGTGCTCAAACAGCAACTGGTGGTTCAACTTAGTAGTAGCGGCATGCACGAGACCTACAGCGTCGACCAGGTTGAGATTGCAACCGCTCAAGTTGCCGCCCTGGCCCGTGCCCGTCACGCTGAGGGTGTGACGCCACTGGCACGTGGCTTCATCTCGCCGGAACGCGATCGGGGCGAGCGGCGCAAGCTACGCGATGAAATTGATCAGTACGATCTGCTGGATACCCTTGAGCAGTTGGAAGATCACGATCAGCTCCCTCCATCCTCAGAGAGCCATCCCGGTGCTCGTGTTCGGACGAGTACACCCACAACACCCCCTCGTGAGCCGCACCGACCAGCGTCGACTACCCCTCAGGCTCGTAGTGAGTCGCCGCCCAAACCTCGAGGTGAGCGTTCTACCGCCCATCCCACTCCGTCTCAGCTACCTCCTCAAGGTGAGTCTGATTATGAGCATTCGGGTGGCGTGCGTCGCCGGCGGCGGCGCAGCCTTCGTGGTGATGCGGGTGATACAAAGGAGTAGCAGGGCTGTGGAGCTATGTACGGTCGATAGTCATATCACGGCAATTGATCACCACCTTCTGGGTGTTCCCGGTGTTGGTGTCACCTATGTCGTGCAAGGCGAGCGTGTCGCGCTCATTGAGACCGGTACGGCGCTGACCGTGCCGCGTACGCTCGGTGGGTTAGCGCAATTAGCTATTCGCCCCGAACAGGTCGAGCAGATCATCTGTACCCATATCCATATGGATCACGCCGGCGGTGCTGGCTACCTGGCCATGGCCCTGCCCCGCGCCGCTGTCTACATTCACAGCAGTAGCATACCCTACTTGGTCGATCCCACGAAACTGTTGAAGAGTGTGCGTCGTGCAGTTGGTGAGGAGGCCTGGCCACTCCATGGCGGCATTCAGCCGCTGCCGATCGAGCGCCTCCGTCCTGCCGAAACGCTCCACCTCGATTTGGGTCGTGATGTCGTCCTAGAAGCGATCGCAACACCTGGTCACTCACCCGATCACCTCTCCTTCCTCGACCGTAAGAGTGGAGGGCTTTTTATCGGTGATGCCGCCGGATTAGCCATGGATCAGTTGGGCCTGGCCTTCCCTGTGACCCCAGTACCTACCTACGATCTTGATGCACACCGCCAGACCATTGCGCGACTCCGTGCTCTCGATCTCCCCCGTATCTATCTCACCCACTACGGGCCCCATGATGATGTGGCGTTTCAGCTTGATCGGGCCCAAGAGCAGGTTGAAGCTCTCGCTGCCCTCGTTGATGTCGCTCTGGCTGACGGCGATCCCGATCTGGTTGCCCTCGCCGCCCGTTGGCTACCTTACCCTGCTGATGGGCCTGCCGCCCTACTTGCCCGCAGTTGGTCGCAGATGAGCGTGGCCGGTATGCTACGCTACGCGGTGCAGCGTCGTCAGGGTGAACGAAACTGATGGTAGCGGGAGGGCGCAGCCCTCCACAGAAGATCCTAACCTAACCCTGGTCACGCCAGACTGCACCGTCGGCGCAGCCAAATCTGAAACACGCCTAAAGGCAAACGTCCATGAATGGTCTTGACTATGCCATCCTCATCGGAGCGGGGAGTTTCTTCGCCCTGGGGCTCTACTGGGGCCTCATCCGGCAGACACTCTCCCTGGTCGGTCTCATCGTGGGAATCGTCGCGGCAGGACGCTATGGCCCTCAGGTGGCCGACTGGCTCAGCTCATTTCTGCCCGATCCCCTGCTCGCTGGAGCCCTTGGGTTCCTCGTTGTCCTCCTCCTGGTGAGTGCCTTTGCGAGCCTGTTGGCCTCGCTCCTCCGTCTCTTCATTGGCCTCCTCTTCTTGGGTTGGCTCGACCATCTGCTCGGTGGACTTCTGGGTCTGCTCCAAGCGGTCATTGCTACGGCGGTACTGCTCGTTGTTATGCAGGCCTTTCCCCAGCCGCTCTGGACCCCCCTTCTCACCGAGTCGCGTCTCGCTGAACCACTCCTGCGTGTCGGTGATCTTCTGAGTGGTCTGCTGCCCTTCTGGGTGACCGATTTTCGCCTGTAGGCGTGGCAAGGCTGCGCCCTCTACAAAAACCCAACCCTGGTACCACCAGACAGTTACCCTGGCGCAGCCAACGTTGAACCGCCCCCTACTCCGTGAGAAACGCACGGATCATGGAGCGTAGACGGGCAGGTTGATCGAATTGGATAACGTGCGAGCTCTGAGCAATAAGCTCTGCCCGTGCCTTGGGGATACGCGCAGCTAGACGGGCAAAGTCCTCAGGTAGGTTGTACAACTCTCCATCGCCGTTAATCAGCAGGGTTGGACAGCGCACTTGGGCGGCCTCCTGGTAGCAGATGTTCCCCCCGGCAGTACGAATCGCCTGCGCAGCCGCCGCCCAGCCGGCGACAAGGGGCTCGATGCGCTCTTCCCCCTGATCGGCGATGATCTCCGCACGCCACTCCGCCCGTTCTGGCCCCCAAGCCGATACAGGTAGCCAGCGCTGTGCGGCGGCTGCCATTGGTGCTGAGATCACCCCTGATACGCCAAAGGCCACAAGTTTGGCTACGCGATCGGGGTAGCGTGCAGCCAGGAGAATAGCGCTCTCGGCACCGTCGCTGAAGCCGATCACGCTCACCGGTCCGACCTCCAACTGCTCGATCAGGTGGGCCATATCGGTGGCATCGCGCTGGTAGAAGTCGGGTGGAAAGTCGCGCTCCGGGGGCCGACTGGCCCCGTAACCGCGTAGGTCAGGTGCAATGATCCGCCGATCTAGACGCAGATCGTCGATCAACAGCCCCATGTGGCTGCGTGCCGTACCGGTAAAGCCGTGGAGCAGGAGCACCGGTTTGCCCTGACCTTCGTCGTGGTAGGCAAGGGTGACCCCATGCTTGAGTAGTATGCGCCGCATCTCTACTAACTCGTTTCTGTTCTAGGGATGGTTCCATGTCGGCTGCGCTAGTGTAACCGTCTGGCGCTGCCAGGGTTGGGTTAGGCATTTTTGCGGAGGGCGTAGTCCTCTGCACCTCCGTCGACAAATGCGTTTGAAACATGCCCTATGATACATGCATCCGTGATAAGAAGGGAGTTCTTGGGAGGGCCTCACCCCTCCAGGGATCCACAAGCTTGATCTGTTTACGAGTCAACTTTCTATGATGATGGATGATCTGCGCACCATGTCTCTGCTTGCTTGCCTCGATCCCGAGACCCTTGCCGAGACGGCACGCCGGGTAGAGCGCTGCAACTTTCGACCTGGTCACTACATTCTCACCGAGGGCGAGCCGGCCCCCGGCCTCTTCTTCATCCAGCGCGGTCGGGTGCGCCTCTCACGCACCGCCCCTGATGGTCGTGAACAGGTGCTAGCGATGATTGGCCCTGGGTCACACTTCGATCCCGTCTCTATTTTTGATGGTGGCCCTAGTTCGAGTAGTGCACGTGCCATGAGCCCGGTCACCTGCCTACTCTTGACCCGTGACGATCTGCTTAGTCTGATTCGGCACCACCCCGACCTCGCTCTAACTGCGCTACGTGCCATGGCAGGACAGCTCCGTGAACTGGTGATTCTCGTTGAGGATTTAGCCTTTCGTACGGTACGGGCGCGTTTAGCACGCCAGTTGTTAGCTGAGGCAGCTGATGGTGAAGCTGCCTTGACGCAGCAGGAACTGGCTGAGCGCACCGGCACGGTGCGTGAAATTGCTGGGCGTGCCCTGCGCCGCCTTGCCGAAGATGGTCTGGTACGTCTGGAACGGGGGCGTGTGATTGTGCTTGACTATGCTGGTCTCACACGGGTGATCGAGGATTGACCATCTCGGAGGGCGTAGCCCTCTACACCCCCCCAACCCAGCTCTGGCAGCGCCAGACGGTCACGCTGGCGCTGCCGAGGCGGGAGCTGTGGAGGGCAAGGCACTCTACGAAACACCCCAACCTAGCCCTGGTTCTACCAGACGGTCTCGCCGGTGCAGCCGAGG
>CAIWUD010000553.1 GCA_903915775.1 uncultured Chloroflexota bacterium
AGCCCGTCGCCCGCCTCAACGATATGGCCCACCTTGCGCGCCGCTTCGGGGCTCCCGTCATGGCTGATGAAGCGATCTACGGACCCGAAGATGCCATCGCCGTCGTCAAGCAGGAGGCGGCGCAGATCGCACTGCTTAAGATCACCAAGCATGGCGGCATCCTCAACGTGCTCAAGATTGCCCACATTGCCGAAGCGGCCGGCATCGACCTCTCGGTTGCCATCTACTACGACATCATCGCCGCTGCAGCTGCCCATCTGGCGGTCGCCCTCCCCGCCATTCGCTGGCCCTCGCCACCGACGGGATTGCACGACACCATCCTCACCCGATCGATCGAGCCAACCGGCCTGCTCATGGCGGTACCGGAGGGTCCCGGCTGGGGCGTCGAACTCGACTATGACAAGGTTCGCCGCTTTGCCGTAGAGCTGTAGCCTGCTCAGAATCTATTGAGGAGTCATGTTTGAGGCTCGATCTCACCATTATCAATGGAACACTGGTCGATGAGCATGGGAGCCGCGTCGTCGATCTTGGTGTCTCTGGCGGGCGGGTTGCCCAGGTAGCAATGGCTGGAAGCCTGCCTAGTGATCCAACGACCGAAGTCATCGACGCCAAAGGGCTCTGGGTACTCCCCGGCTTTGTCGACCCCCACGTTCACTGCCGTGCACCCGACCATCCTGAACGTGAGGATTTTGCCAGTGGTACGGCTGCCGCCGCCGCTGCCGGGATCACCACCATCCTGGAGATGCCGATCGCCGATGTTGGTGTCTCACGACCCGCGATCCTTGAAGCCCGCCGTGCCCTCGCCGAACGTGACGCCTATGTCGACTTTGGTCTCTACGGCGCGTGTGGAAGCCTAGATCCGGAAACCATTCACGGCCTCGCCAGGGCAGGGGCATGTGCGTTCAAGATCTTTACCCTGAACGTTCCTCCTGCACGCCGAGCCTCTTTCGAGGGCATCACCATCACCCGCGAGGATGACCTCTACCGTGCACTCTCGATCGTTGCCGAGACCGGGCTCGTCTGTGCGGTACACGCCGAGAACGATGCGCTGCTCCAGATTGGGCGTGAGCGTGCGCAGCGACTGCAACTCACTGGGGCCGACGCGTTTCTCAGTGCCCACCCCCAGGCGGCCGAGGCGATGGCGGTGGCGTGGGTAGCAATCTTGGCTGAAGCTACCGGGGCACGGGTTCACCTTGTCCATATGACCTCGGCATGGGCGCTCGACTTTGTTCGGCTCGCCAAGCGGCGTGGTGTGGCACTCTCTGCCGAGACCTGTCCACACTACCTACTCTTCGACGAGGAGACGGCGCGCACCTACGGTCGCTGGGCCAAGATCGCACCACCAATGCGCTCAGCGGCTGATCGGGACGCTCTCTGGGCGGCCCTCGATGACGGTACACTGGACATCTTGGCCAGTGATCATGCACCATTCCTACCGCACGAAAAAGAGCTTGAGGACATCCTCGCGATCCCATCGGGGCTACCGAACCTGGAGGCGTTCACCCCACTGATGCTCTCGGCAGCACATGATGGCCGCCTAGCAATGAGCAAGATGGTCGGACTGATGAGTGCCCGTCCGGCCCGTCTGTACGGACTCTACCCGCGCAAAGGCACCCTGCAGCCCGGTTCGGATGCCGATCTCGTGCTCTACGATCCACACCTGAGCTCGGTCATCGACACAACAACCTGGCACTCACGCTCGCGGGGTAGTGCGAAGATTTTCCACGGTCTGCCCTACCGAGGTCGTATCACCCGTACTATCGTGCGAGGGCGTACGGTCTACCAGGATGGGCAACTACTCGGATCACGGGGCTGGGGGCAGATGGTGCGCCCTGAGCCCGTGCGCCCCTGAGCAGCGTTTCGCTTCTGCAACCGTCGGTGCGGCTCACATCAATCCACTGCCACGATGAGCAGGAGTCTCCTGGGAAGACCTTGGCCTCCGCACTACTTCATCATGGGGGGTACGAGCGGATCGCCCGCGAAGCTACCGTTCAGCCCGCCCAAAACTTGCCCATATTCAGATCAGCCAGAGGAAACCTCATGACACGCGAGACGATCAATGTTGCTGGGATCAGCGTCGAGCCGGGCCAACGCGGCTACGGCTACCTCCATGTTGGCTACCTAGCCGCACGTACCGAAGTGCGTATCCCCCTCCAGGTGTTGAACGGTGCCGCCGACGGACCAGTGGTCTGTCTGGAGGCGACTCTCCACGGTTGGGAGCCCATGGGGGCTGAGATTCTACGGCGCGCCCTGCAGCGCATCGATCCAGCCCAACTACGCGGCACTATCTACTGCCTGCCGCTAGCAAACCCCTTTTCGGTCGAGTTTGGTGGGAGCGTCGAGAGTACTGGTACCCGCGTCAACCCCGCCGATCTCCTCGATCTCAACCGTGTCTGGCCAGGGAAGATTGTCAATGGCTGGCTAACCGAACAGATGGCCTACGTGATCTGGAGTGAAGTGCTTTCGCGCTGCCAATACCTGGTCGACTACCACGACGGCACCGGGGCCTGTGACGAACTGCCCGTGGCTTTCCCCCACGCCATCCCCGAGGATGCGGCGATCGAGTCGAGCCTGGCCGATGGAGTGGGTGGGCTTGGTGGTGCTACGCGCCTGACCCCCGAGTATATCGCTGATATGAATGCGAAGATCCGCGGTATGGCCGAAGCTTTCGGCTCGTCAGTAATCTGGTGGCGCCAGACCCCCGTCAACCCGGCTATGATCTCGGGCCACTGTCTGGTGAGTGGGATCGTGCCCCTGGTGGTGGAAGCGGGCGGCGGTGGTCAGATCGACTTTACCATCGAGCAGGGTGTCGAGTGTACGCTGAACATTCTCAAACACCTAGGAATGATCGATGGTGATCTCGTCCTACCCAAACGGCAGATCATGGTTGAGCGCTACATCGTCTACCGCTCACTCCACGGCGGCTTCTACCTCCAGGAAGATGGGATCGTCCTGGGCGCAGAGGTTCGTCAGGGGCAACTCCTCGGACGGGTGATCGACCCCCTGACCAGTGAGGTATTAGAGGAGTGTCGTGCACCGGTGAATGGCATCATCATCAGTCGGCGCCTGAAGATGCCGATCAACCCTGGTGGCTACATTGCCCACATTGCGGATGTGGACTCGATGATCTGGAGCCGCGATAATAGCTAGGCATGTTTCAGAATCGGCCCTCTGTGCTTGACCGGTAGGGTTGGGGAGATTTCGTGGAGGGCTGCGCCCTCCACACCTCCCGCTAGACTGTCAATCGAGTTTGAAACATGCCTCAGGCATCCATATTGCAGATCAGGGAGAAGCATGGCTAGAGCTACACTGCGCGTCGGCATCGTCGGTACCGGCTTCGGTGTGTCGGCGATGGTGCCCGGATTTCGCCTGACCGCGGGGGCTGAGGTCGTGGCCATCTGCAGCAGTCGGCGTGAACGTGCCGAGGCCGCTGCCCAGGCTAACGCCATTCCCCTCGCTTTCACCAACTACCAGGCGATGCTCGATCAAGCCCAACTCGATCTCGTCTGCATCGCTACGCCGGTCGCTACCCACGCCCCGATGAGCCTCGCTGCGATTGCCGCCGGCTGCCACGTGCTCTGCGAGAAGCCCACAGCGATGGATGCGGGTGAGGCAGCGGCGATGCTCCAAGCGGCGGAAGCCGCTGGTATCGTGCACATGATCGACCATGAGCTACGCTTCAACCCAACCCGGGCTCGTGTCGCTGAGTTGATCAGCTCCGGCTATATTGGGCAGGTGCGTTACGCCAGCATCCGCAATGTCTCAGCCTTACGCGCCGATCCCACCCGCGAATGGACCTGGTGGTCCGACCGCTCCCTCGGCGGCGGTGCGCTGGGTGCAAGCGGCTCGCACCATGTCGATCTGCTCCGTTGGTGGCTCGGCGAGATCGTCGCGGTGAGTGGCCAACTCGCCACCTACGTACGCGAGCGCCCCGATCCGGCCAATGGAGGTGCACTGCGCCCCGTTGACAGTGACGACCAGTTTAGCCTGATCGCCCGCTTCGCCAGTGGCGCCCAGGCCCACGTCTTTGTGAGCTACGTTGCGCACCATGGCGGCTCCAACCAGCTCGAGGTGCACGGCGATGCGGGAAGCCTGGTGATCGACCATGCCGATCGACTCTGGGGGCGCCAAGCAACTGCTGCTCAGGCAGAGGAGTTGAGCGTAGCCGATCCCCTTGAGGGGATGCCCGGCGTAGCATCAAACGTCTGGTCACGCTCATTCATCCACCTCGCTCGCGAGTTGGTGACGGCGATCCAGGAGAGGCGCCCGCTCCAGCGTGGGGCAACATTTGCCGATGGCCTACGCTGCCAGCAGATCCTCGATGCGGTGCGACGTTCCCATGAGCGTGGCTGTTGGGAGAGTGTGTAGAGGTAGAAACACCCATGAACAGACCAGATCCTGAAAAGAAGTTCGTAGGCATCCAGATCAGTCCCATCAGCTTTATTGATGAGGGTGTAGATCAGGTGTTGGATACGCTGCAACAGCGTGTTGGTGTCAATGTACTGCTGATCGGCACCATCTCATGGCTCGGGCTCAAAGTTGGGCGACGTATCTCGCACGAACTGGAGGG
>CAIWUD010000554.1 GCA_903915775.1 uncultured Chloroflexota bacterium
ACGGCTCTCCTTAAAATCGCCGCCCATCAGCTCCTTCATGACCAGCTTAATTGAGCCTAGGGTTGAGACATAGCCCCGTTTACGTACCAGGTGGATGGCTTCAACCAGGATGGTATAGATATCGGGTTCGACAGGTGGGGCCGCAGGTGGGGCCGCAGGTGGAGGCGGAGGCGGAGGCGGAGTCAGCGTAACGGGAAGGGGTTCGCGTTCGCGTTCCCGTTCGCGTTCGCGTTCCCGCTCGCGTTCCCGCTCGCGTGGAGGAGGAGGAGGTTCAAAGAGAGACTGGTCAAGACCACGCCCGAGCTCCTGGGAGCGACTCGCGATCGCTGTTGCGACGAGTGAGCCAGTCGTCTGCTTACCAACGAGTTGCTCATAGAAGACAAACTCGTCGGCGCTCTGGGCCAGATGGGTACTGGCTGCGCCGCCAATACCGATAATGTAGACCTCTTTGCCCTGCTGGCGAATACTATGCACGAGCGGAATGAAGTCACGGTCGCCCGTCACCAGGACAAAGCGTCCGATATTTGGATTGGTAAAGAGCGTCTTCATCGCGTCGATACAGAGATTCATGTCGACGCTATTCTTAATCGCACGCCCAATCCGGCCAACATCCTTATCGTAGTAGTAGGTGGCCACGTAGATCGGCTCGATCGCATTTGCATAGAGCGCACTTGTGACCCGCGGGTAGCGATACCAGTCGGCGTAAGCCCGTGAAATCACGACACGGCCAAGGTCGCCACAACGATCCATGATCGCCTCGAAGTTTGGGTTAGCGTTCAGCTTATCGCGTACGCTCACATACACATTTTCGAAGTCGATGAAGACCGCGACATCAGGTCGCCTCTGTTCGTACATTGGTTGTCGATATGCTCCTATCGTTGTTGGGTAAGGTGAGGTAGCATGGAGAGATACTTCGGGGCCAGTGGGAGAGCCTCGCTCTGTAGCGCGTCAGGAGTGTGCCGCAGTGGTGCCAACAAGAGAACGGGGAATTACCAACGCGATGACTATCTGAAGCAGGGGTAGCAAGAGCGCTACCAGTCGTCGCGCCGTAGCATCTCATGGTTAGGCAACCGCATGAAGAGCAGGCCCAGGAGCACAGCACCGGGAAATCCCTCCGGAGAACCACCTCAATGGACGGTCAAGGTTCGATGATACAACCGCCGTGAATAGTGTATCCAGCACAGGGTACGTGTGAACGAACGGTTTACACTCTTCACGATAGCTACTATAGCATCAGGGCCCTATATCTGCAAGCTGAGTGGCTGTTCACACTTCCTCCTGGCGGAACCAAGGTTGGGTGAGGTTTTTTGTGGAGGGCTTTGCCCTCCATACCTCCCTGGAGGCTGGTCAGGCTGATGTGAACAGCTACTAAACTGATGACAATGGATAGGAGCGATGCTTGAGTGAAACCTGCAGGTATGAGGAGTTGGCCCACACCGCTGACGTCGGCATGCGTGTCTATGGGGCGACGCCTGAAGCACTCTTTGCGTGTGCAGCCCTTAGTCTGTTTGCGCTGATGGGTGGAGTGCCGGGCGAGCCTACGGGATGGCGACGGCTAGAGCTGGTGGCCGATGATACCGAGAGCCTCCTGGTGGCCTGGCTCAACGAACTCCTCTACCTCAGCGAGACAAGTGGGCAGGTTCTCGCCGACGTTCGGGTCGTCGCCTGGACGCCATCGTCAATCGTTGCTGACATCATGTGTGCACCACCCCGTACACCACCTCAGACGATGATCAAAGCGGTGACCTACCATCGCCTGCGTCTTGTTGAGCAGCCAACCGGCTGGCTCGCCGACTATTATGTCGATGTGTAGAGGTGCTCATATGATCACGAAACGTGACCTACGGCCTTTATCCGCCAACCTCTGGGAGATCCCGCGCAGCTACCGCCAGGATATGCGCGTACCAGCGCGAGTCTACGCCAGTCAGGAGTTGTTGGAGCGCGCCCTCGAGGATCTGAGCCTACAACAGCTGGTGAATGCAGCCACCCTACCAGGCGTTGTCGCCTACACCCTTGCGATGCCCGATCTCCACCAGGGCTATGGCTTCCCTGTTGGTGGTGTTGCTGCCACCGAACTTCCCGACGGGGTGATCTCACCGGGTGCCATTGGTTATGACATCAATTGTGGGGTGCGCCTGCTCGCCTCCGAGCTCACTGCCGGTGAGATCGAGCCCTTCCTCGACCAGCTCGCTGATGCTCTCAACCGCTCCTGTCCAAGTGGGACTGGGCGGGGTGGAGGCTTCCAACTGAGTCCAGAGGAGTTAGGTGACCTCCTGACGCACGGTGCGCGCTGGTGCTTCGGTCGGGGGCTAGCTACAGCGCACGACCTCGAGCATACGGAAGAGCAGGGCTGCATGGCTGGCGCCGATCCTAGCTACGTCAGT
>CAIWUD010000555.1 GCA_903915775.1 uncultured Chloroflexota bacterium
CCAGTTTGCATCTTCCCGCGGCCATACCGTTCGCAAACCTCCAGGGCCAGTCGGGCGTATGCCTGAGCACTACTGCTGTTCGGTGCATAGAGCCCGATCGGCTGGCCCGCCGCCGGAGCTTCGACAAGCTTGATATTGAAGGGGATGGTTGTCTCAAAGACCAGGTTACCGTACCGCTCGCGTGCCGCTTGCTCCACCGCTTGGTTGACACTGGTTCGGCGATCAACCATCGTCATGAGAATGCCCTGAATAGCCACGGTGGGATGGAGTTGCTGAACCAGGGTAACCGTCTCCTCTAGGTGCGCCATTGCGTGGAGGGCGAAGATATGCGCTTGCAGCGGAACCAGTAGTGAGTCTGCGGCGGCCATGGTGTTGAGCGTGAGTAACCCCAGAGAGGGCGGAGAGTCGATCAGAATGAAATCGTAGCGCTCACGAACAAGCTGTAAGGCGCGTCGTAGGAGCAGCTCGCGCCCGACATGGCCGGCCAGAACGAGTTCGGCACGGGCGAGGCCAAGGGTTGCTGGGATGATGTCGACGTCGAACGCAGTGGGCTGGATGGCCGACTCTACCCCTCGCACCGGATCCATCAGCAGGTCAAAAACTGACGTGGTGATCTGCGTTGGGTCGAGCCCTACGGCTTGGGTGAGGTTGCTTTGGGCATCCATATCCACGAGCAGGACGCGTAACCCCAGTCGGCCAAGCTCTGTGCCAAGCGAGAGAGTGGTCGTGCTCTTCCCCACGCCCCCCTTCTGCATCACCACCCCAATGACCGGCATCCGGGACTCCTCTCCGCTGCTACAGATCTGCTGCTGCGCCCACGTCGCGGCGGACGCACCCGCTCGCCCGGGATCGTTGACCCATTCTACCATCCTCAGCGCAACTACGCGGCAGCCCTGGGCAGCGTGATCGTGAAGCAACTACCCTCGCCGAGCTTACTGGTGACGGCTACCTCGCCCCCGTGGGCCTCCACTATCGAGCGTACGATCGCCAGGCCAAGCCCCGAACCGCCACTGGTGGTGTGGCGCGAACTGTCCGCACGGTAGAAGCGCTCGAAGACGTTGGGGAGATGCTCGGGGGCGATACCCTCACCGCTATCGGTAACGGTCAAGGTTACCACCGTCGCTTCGTCATGCGCCCCTAAGGTGATTGTCCCACCAGACGGCGTGTGGCGCAAGGCGTTACTCACCAGGTTGCCCAGGACACGCACGAGTTGATCGGGATCGGCAAAGATGGGCGCAACCGGTCTACTCAGTTCGACACTCAGGCTCACACCGGCCTGTGCCGCAGCATCACGGTAGGTCTGCACCGCTCGACTCAGCAGGCGACCCGTGTCGAGGGGCTCGCGTCGCAGGACGAGTTCACCTGAGTCGGCGAGAGAAAGGGTGTGCAGATCTTCAACCAGCCGCAACAGGACCTGTGTCTCGTCGTACATCGTGGCAAAGCGGGTCGGGGTTGGGCGTAGGACGTCGTCGCGGAGCGCCTCGAGGTAGCCTGCAATGACGGTCAGTGGCGTGCGGAGATCATGGGCGATGTCGGCGGTCATGCGTCGGCGGAGCGTGGTTGCCCGCTCGAGATCGCGGCTCATCGTATTGAACTGACTGGCGAGGAGCCCAAGCTCATCATGCGAGCGCACAGCTACCTGCGCACCGAGCTCCCCTGCAGCCAGGGCCTGTGTGGCTCTGGTGAGATCACGCACTGGCCTGGTGATCAGGCGTGCCAAGAGCAGACCCAGGGCCAGGGCCACCGCTAGGGCCACCAGGCCAGCTGCACCCAGGGCTCTGTCGGTGCCGGCAAGGTAGCGCATCTGCTCCTGGTTGCGTCCACTCGGTAGGTTGGGGAGGATGACTGTGCCGACAGTGACCCCGTCAAGCTCGATGGCCGCACCAGTGGCCAACTCCGCAGCCGTCACCGAGCGACCAAGCTCCCGTGGGTTGAGTGAGAAGACGATGGTGCCATTCTGGTCAACCAGGGTGAGGGCCAGCCAGCGACTCTCCTCGAACCTGTCACCACCCCCATCGTGGCGATCCAGCGGACCCACGAGGAGTACGGCAGGCCTGAAGCCCCTCCAACTCCCGGTAACTGCATAGTAGCTGGCTAGCCGGCTGACCAGTTCGCTCCGGCGCTGCTGGAGCATAAACGCATCAAACTGGTTCGTCACTAACTGACGGACGAAGAGCGCGGCTAGGCCAATGCCAACTAGGCTGGTCAGCGCAAAGGCTAGAACGAGTCGTGTGGAGAGCGAACGCATCATCGACTCCTAGAGGGATTGGTTACCCCGGAGTTGCTGGCCGTCTATCTCAACCGTCAGGCTGGGCACGGCAGCGATAGCCTGCACCAAAGACTGTCTCGATGTAGCGGGGCCGGGCCGGATCTGGCTCGACCTTACGGCGCAGGTTGCGGATATGAACGTCAATGGTGCGCTCGACTCCTTCGTAGCTGTTTCCCTGAAGCTGCTCGAGGAGTTGCTCACGGCTGAAGACCCGCCCAGGAGCGGCCATCATGACTCCGAGTAGGGTAAACTCTGATGGGGTGAGGTTGACGGTTTGACCGGCAACGGTGACCGTGTAGGTGCTCCGGTTGAGGATGAGGTCACCCACCTGGAGGCGATCATCGGCACCGATCTGCTGGGTAGTGTTGGCGCGGCGGAGCACGGCGCGGATACGGGCCACAAGCTCCTTCATGCCGAATGGCTTGGTGATGTAGTCGTCGGCACCAAGCTCGAGGCCGATGACTTTGTCCGTCTCCTCGACCCGTGCCGTCAGCAGGATCACCGCTCCATGCTGGTCGCGACGGTAGGCCTGCAAAAAGCCCAGTCCGTCGAGACCAGGCATCATAATATCGAGGAGCACCAGGTCGGGATGGTGTCGCCTGGCGATCGCGAGCCCCTCGTGGCCGTCGCTGGCAGAGAGGACATAGTAGCCCTGCTCGCTCAGGTAGTCGGCTACGAGGGTGCGCACATTCACATGGTCGTCCACAACCAGTATGGTCTGTTTCATAGGATGCCTTGCAGGGCATGGTGTGGTATCGGCTGCGCCAACATGCTGCCTCGGTACTCCCAGGGCTGGGTTCTTTTGTGGCGGGCTGTGCTCTTCACCTCCCATACGAAGGTGACGCTAACCTGGGATCACCGAGCGCCTGCTCGGTGATTTCGGGGACTGGTCACGCTGATCCGAACTCCAACGGTGAACAGGTTCCCAGCGAGTATAGCGCGAAGCGGTGTAGATTCCGCGTAGATCGTGTCAAGATCGTTGGTAGCTTGGGCACCCGTCAGCTTTCGATACCTTCTGAACCCTAGCTATACACGTACCTGTTCATACTTCTCCTGGAGCGAGGGCGTCTCGCCCCCCCCCCGTGGCGCCACCCCTGTATGGGCAACCCCCCGTGGTTGCCCTACCGTTGGCTTACTCCAACGGTGAACAGTTACCTACGCACGCCTCAGGGTAGCATCTCCCCGGCTTGAACCGCGATGCTGAACCGATTCTGCGGGAGGGGCAGCGGGCATGTTGCAAACTCTGTAAAAGCGCAGGGTAGGTTTGTTGCACGATTAAAGTCGAGGATCACCGTGCCATCCCGCGGGGCAGCACTGCTCAGGACGCGCCCACCACCAGCGGTTAGGCTGCCACTCGTGGCATCACGAAAGTGCACCACTAGCCCTTCGCTCAAGGATCCGGTTGCGTCCAACTGATGCTCCTGCCCACCGAGGTGGAAACGTACCCTGGCTGGGCTATACTGCCCACTCGTATCGCCCAGGATGTTCGTGATTGCCAATGCCTTGGGCGGGTCGTAGGGTATCACCTGAGCTGGAACACGGTACGTCTCATCAACCGGAAACCAGCGTCGTCCGCCAAAGGAGCTCAGGAGCGGACTGGCTGCATCACGAATACGGACAATGGTGCGCTCTCCGCGTTTGATGATGAAAAAGCTCAGGCTCCCCAGCGTGACCAGATCGGGCCCTGGAGTTTCGGCATCACTCTGTAACGGCCGCTCCCCCACGAGCGGTTCACCATTCACGAGTAGCCCCACTCCATCGGTGGCCCTCAACCAGACTCTGCCATCCTGAAAGGTGAGGAGCCCCACTTCGTCGGGGGCAGAGCCAGCGGGTAGGCTAATTGTGGCTGTAGGATCGGAGCCTAGGCGGTGTTGGCCCGGCTGCAACTCGTAGCGCCCAACCAGACTGAGCCAGTCACGGCGTAGTGGTACCTCGATCTCCTGACGCCAGGCCTCCAATTCGGCTCGATAGGAACTGTGGTTGCTGTTCATAAGTCTTTGTGAAGATCTCCCACGGCTACGTTAGAGGGTTTCAATGTTGGCTGCGCCGTTGGTGCCATCCGACGCTGCCAGGGCTGGGTTTTGCGGAGGGCTGTGCTCTCCGCAAAACCCTAGCGCAACATCCCGATCAGAAATAGGGTTACCATACCAACCGCAATCGTTGCCAGTGCATTGCGCGTTCGCCAAGCGATCAGGGTGGCGACCAGTCCAGCAATCAGCCGATCATTATCGGGTGAGAGGTTGAGTTGAGCGTCACGTATGACCAGGGCGGGGAGAATAATCGCTGCAAGCACGGCTGGCGGTACAAAGCGCAACGCTTCGCGTAGACCCTCGGGCAGGGTGATTCGTCCCCAGGCAGCGATGAACGAGAGCCGACTCAGGAGGGTGACGAGGGCCATGGCGAGCATGGTTGCCCAGATCGCGAGATCGTTCATGGTTGCACCTCAGGTGCAGGACGTTGGCGGAGACGGCGTGCGGCCAGGGTACCAGCGACGATCCCTGCAGCAGCGGCCAGCATCAGACCGAGTTGGTAGGGTAACCCTACGGCGAGCACCGCAATAACCCCGGCTACCACCGCTGCCAGGGCGGCAGGGCGGTCACTAATTGCCGTTGCCAGCAGGGCGATGAAGGTCAAGGGGAGGGCAAAGTCGAGGTTCCACGCTGGTGGAACCTGTGCACCGACAAACACCCCGATGGCGGTCGAGATCTGCCAGGCCACCCAGAGCGCTAGGCCAGTGCCGGCAAAGTAGAAGTGGCGCTGATCGGGTTCTGCTACGGGACGAGCGTAGCGCTGGATCGCCACAACGTACGCCTCGTCAGTGAGGAGGTAAGCGAGGGCGAGCTTCCAGCGTAGTGGCAGGTGCGCCAGGTATGGTGCGACTGATGCTGAATACCAGACGTGGCGTAGATTGATGATCAGGGTGGTCAACACAATCACTGGCCATGGTGCGGCAGCCGCAAAGAGCCCAGCCGCAACAAATTGGCTCGACCCGGCGAAGACGAGGGCAGACATTGCTTGTGCAGCCGCCACTGGTAGGCCCGCACCAATCGCAAGCGCTCCGTAAATGGCACCGAAGGGTACGACGCCGACCAAGATGGGGAGTTGGGCACGAACACCGGCCCAAAACTCACGGAGAGCCACTGACATAGGTTCCTTGTTTCACATCGACTTGATACGCTTGTGGGAGGTGGCGAGCTCTGTTTCGATCAGTTCGGCGATCTGGCGCAGGGATACCGGTTTGCTCACGTAGCTATCGGCACCGGCCTCAAGACAGCGCTCGCGGTCACCTTGCATGGCCAGTGCCGTTAAGGCAATGATCGGTACCCGGGCTAGGGCTGGATTGGCGCGCAGCTGTTTCATTGCCTCGATCCCATCCATATCGGGCATCTGGATGTCCATCAAAATCAGGCTGGGTTCCAGTCTGCTAGCCTGGTCAATGGCCTCATGCCCATTCGCTGCAACATCTACCCGATAACCACGCCCACGCAGGTAGGCGGCGACGACATCACGCCCGGTCGGATTGTCATCCACAACGAGGATGCGGGCCTGGGAGCGCGTCTGGTCATGCCCTATTGCTGACAACTCAGCGTCCAAGCCCAACGCTGCCGGAACCAATTGCTCTGCCACAGCCCCCCAGGGCATGGTGATGGTGTATCGACTACTCTCACCGGGCGCATGCTCTACCGCAATCGTACTCCCTTGGAGGTCGGTCAGGTTGGCCACAAGCGGTTGCCCGGATGCTCCCGTCTGACTACCGATCTCTACGGATGAGCGGAGTAGCTGCAGTTGCTTCGCTGGAGGGAGGGTGATCCCACTCCCCCAGACAATGAATTGGATGCGCTCCTGTGCACGATCACCTTGTACCTCGAGGCTAACTGATCCGCCAACTGGTGTGAGCGCCATCGTATGGGCGAGCAGACTGACTAGGATCTGCTGCAAGCGCTGCTCATCAGCCCTAATCGTGGTGACGGAGACATCTAGGCGTAACGCCAGTGTGATTCGGCGCTCTTGTGCCAATCCCCGAACGACGCGAGCGCTATTGTAACAGATATTCTCAACGTCTACCTGATGCGGCTCCGTTTTCACTGTTCGCACTTCTCCCTGGCTACACCAAGGTTGCGTGAGGTTTTTTGTGGAGGGCAAAGCCCTCCACACCTCCCATACGCTCGTCACGCGGGTTTGCCGCTCGGCGCGACTAGGGCCGGGTTGGGGTTCCGCGTGGAGGGCAAAGCCCTCCACGCCTCCCATACGCTCGTCACGCGGGTTTGCCGCTTGGCACGACTAAGGGCTGGGTTGGAGTCTCTCGTGGATGGCCTTGCCCTCCACGCCTCCCGCACGCTCGTCACGCTATGCCAACCCTGAGGCATTTAGTTGGGGCACAACGGCTGAGAAGAAGCATGCGACAACCTGGGGATCGAAGTGGGTGCCGCTCAAGCTCTTGATATGCTGGGTGGTCTGCTCGCTGCTCCAGGATTTGCGGTAAGAGCGCTCCGAGCGTAGGGCATCCCATACGTCCACGACGGCGAAAATCCTAGCCGCGATCGGAATAGACTCACCGGCGAGTCCACGTGGGTAGCCGTTGCCATCCCAACACTCATGGTGGCAGTAGGGAATGGAGAGGGCTGGCTGTAGGTAGGGGATGGGTTGTAGCCACTCATAGGCGTAGACCGGATGGCGGCGCATAATCATCCACTCCTGGGCGTTCAGTGGCCCCGGTTTGAGGAGGATCTGGTCAGGGATGCCGAGCTTGCCAATATCGTGCAGGAGCGCTCCTCGCTTGATATGGACGAGATCATCCTCCCCAATACCGTAGGCCCGAGCAAGCTGGAGGGTCAACGCGGTGACCCGTTGGGTATGCCCCTCGGTCTCCTTGTCGCGGAGGTCGAGGGCATTGACCCACCCCTCAATCGTGCGATCGTAGGTCTGCTCGAGCTCCTGGTGTGCCGCGATCAGCCGGGCATGCTCCTCACGGAGCTTGCGGTAACGGTTCAGGCGCGTGATCGTACGTACGCGGAGCCGCAACTCCGTACGATCGAAGGGTTTGGGCACGAAGTCATCGGCACCAGCCTCAATGCCGTGGAGCCGTGAGGCACGATCATCAAGGGCGGTGATCATCACGACTGGAACCTCGTTCATGAGTGGATTGGCGCGCAGCAGACTACAGACCTCAAACCCATTCAGGTTGGGCATCATCACGTCGAGTAGAATCAGATCAGGGTTGAGCTCGGTAGCCATGCTCAGTGCCTCTACGCCATCAGATGCGAAGGCGAGGGTGTAACCCTGGCCTAGCAGCAGCGATTCGAGGGTCTTACGACCAGCCGGGTCATCATCAACGATGAGCAGCAGCGGGTTATCGCTCATGGCCGCTATCTCTCCGATCATCATGAGCCTGGGAGAGGAGCGTTAGGAGTAGTTGCTGCAAATCCTCGAGGCTGAGCGGACAGCTGATGTAAGCACTGCTCCCCGTAGCGAGGCAACGTTCACGGTTATCGGCACGATCGGTGGCCGCAATAGCCAGGATTGGTATCTGCAGCAGATCTTGGTAGCTGCGCAGCCGCTTGATGGTGGGCAGATCCTCATCAATGGGATCGTGCAGTTCCATGATGATCAAGCCAGGTTGTAACTCCTGAGCTAGTTCACCCAGGATAGGCCGATGGCTGACCAGGGTCACTGCCATCCCCAGGCTATGCAGGTGGGTGTAACTGGCCGAATTGTGGGGTGAAGCATCTGCCACTAGGAGCACCCGGGGGAGGGAAGGGGTGGTAGGCTCCTGGTGGGCGTAGAAGAGTTGCTCCATCGCACTACTTGGCTCCGTCTGCTGCTCTTCACCATCCCAGGGGAGCGTGACGGTAAAGCAACTCCCACGCTCTGGCTCACTAACCAGACCGACTTGGCCGCCGTGGAGTTCGGTTAGGCGACGTACGAGCGCCAATCCGAGCCCAGTGCCATCATACTTGCGTGCGAGCGAGCTATCAAGCTGGGTGAAGGGCTGGAAGAGGAGGGCCTGCTTTTCAGGTGGGATGCCAATACCGGTATCACTCACACTGATCGCAAGCTGTCGTGCAGCCGTATCACCACGAATGGCCAGCTGAATACTTCCCCCATCAGGGGTGAACTTGACCGCATTGCTGAGCAGATTGACCAGAATTTGCTTCAGGCGTCGCTCATCAGCCCTAATCTGACTCACCCCGAAGTCAAGGTTGAGCTCCAACTTAAGCCGCTTGAGTAGGGCCTGCTGCTTGACCATACGTATACTCGCCTGGCAGAGTGCGTGCAGATCCACCATACTGAAGTTGAGCTCGAACCGACCTGCCTCAATTTTCGAGAGGTCGAGAATATCATTGATCAACGCCAGTAGGTGGTGGCCACTTTCGCTGATCGTTCGTAGCGTCACTAGTTGGTTCTGGTTGAGGGTACCATATACCCCCTCTTCCAACGACTCGGTCAGGATGAGGATGGCGTTGAGCGGCGTGCGCAGTTCGTGACTCATACCAGAGAGAAAGTCATCTTTGATGCGCGATGCACGCGCTAGTTCAGCATTCGCGAGGCGTAGTTCATCCATTCGCTGCTGATCATCGCCGCTCTGTTGCTGGATCACCGCTTCGAGCCTGTTGATGCTCTGCTTGTACCCAGAGATGTCACTTATCACGCCATACCCTACCCGTTCCTCATGAGGCTCCGAGGTGACGTGGCCGCGATCGGCGATCCAGAC
Organism: uncultured Chloroflexota bacterium; assembly: GCA_903915775.1. Lineage (GTDB taxonomy): Bacteria > Chloroflexota > Chloroflexia > Chloroflexales > Chloroflexaceae > Viridilinea. The sequence continues at coordinate 8,982 of CAIWUD010000555.1, forward strand.
CCAGCGATTGTCACTCGCACGCAGCCGGTACTCCAGTTGGTAGGCTCGCTGCTCGGCGAGGTGGGTCGCAATAGTGGCTTGGACCTCCGCCCGCTCATCGGGATGGAGCAGTTCCGACCAGAAATCGGGCTGATCACGCCACTGTTGTAGCGGATAGCCGAGGAGTCCCTCGATCGCCCGGTCAAAGCTGCGCCGGCCATCTGGTAAGGCATAGCTGTAGAGACAGGATCGACTCAACTCGCTGAGGAGTTGCTGCTGTCGTACGGTAGTGACCATCCTCTGATGTTCACCTCTGGTCACGCGCTCAAGCCAGAGTATCAGCCCGGCTATGGCGAGCGTGAGGATAGCGTAGACCGGCTGTTGCAACGAGAAGGTGAGGAGGAGGGAGATGGTGCTCAAGCCGAGGCAGATGATAACCGTGATCGCACTTCGTATGCGCCCCTGTCTCCGAGCAGTGGAATCATCTCTCATGTAGACTAGCACACTCTACCGCTAAATAAAATAGTAATCATCTGGTTGGTGTGACGGTGGAGATCGGTCCTACGGTCGGTACGGGACGCTCCTGAAGCGGCTGGGGTGGAGAACCCGGGCTGTACCAGAGTAGTGCACCGACGCTGAGAAGGAGGAGGAGGGTAAGTGAGGCGAGCAGGAGGCCCATTCGCGAGAGGGGTAGTTCAGTCGGTGGCTCTGGATCGGCTGGTCTATTGAGTGGGGTGGTGGTCGGTAGGGCCGCGTCGAGCTCATCAACCTGTGCGATCACGACGGTAATGTTGTCGGGGCCACCGCGAGCATTGGCCATATCGACGAGGCGTTGTACTGCCTCTTCAGGAGGGAAGATCCCCGCAACCTCGGCAATCTCGGTGTCAGCTAAGAGCCCGTGCATGCCATCGGAGGAGAGCAGGACGGTATCACCGGCACAGAGTTGCCGTTCGAAGAGATCAACCTCGACTGAACCACTGTGGCCAAGGGCACGGGTAATGATGTTGCGGATAGATGAGGTACGGGCCTGCTCGGGGGTGATCAGCCCAGCCGCTAACTGATCAGAGACGAACGAGTGGTCGTGCGAAATCTGATCGATCTGCCCCTCACGCACCAGGTAGGCGCGACTATCACCAACATTTGCCACGTAGAGTCGATTGTGGAGGAAGAGGGCGGCAACACCGGTCGTTCCCATCGTTCCACGGCCCTGGTTGTAGATCTCCTGGTTCGCACTCGTAAATGCGTCACGCAGTGCCTGATCGGGGCTCACCGCCGAGTCGTAGCCGTAGCGCGCCATGATTGTCTCAACAGCTAGTTGACTGGCAACTTCACCAGCAGCGTGACCACCCATGCCATCACAGACGAGGAGCAAGGTTGCGGGACTACGCTCCTCAGTGGCATACGCATCCTGATTCACCTCACGCCGCTGCCCGATATGCGTTCGGGCACTGAACCGTACTCTCATGGTGGCTCCTACTGCGTCACGGTCGACACGAAGGGGTAGTTCTATGCTAACGAACCAGGCGCGCAAAGACGAACGTCAGCAGTGCAAATAGTAGCAAGGTGAGAAAGAAGAGGTTACCTGTTGCACTCACGAAGAGTACGGTGAGGGCGACGAAGAGGAGGGCCACAAACGTGCAGCCGCGGCGTATGCGGCGTACACTCTCTTCGGTCTCCGGGAGCTCGGGTGCCATAATGCAGAATCCTTCCCAATGGCAACGATCCTCAAGCCTCCCTTATGGTACCACAGAGTGTAGCGCAAGTGGTAGCCACCTACGGATGGTGCAGATCAATATGCTCAACAAAAACCTTGCCCAACCTTAGTTCTGTCAGGCAGACGTGTGAACAGATACCGGGGGTAGCTACCGGTTCACACCGCTCCCAGAGCGAGGGTGTCTCACCCTCGTGCCCCCCCCCGTAAGGGCAGGCCACCCCTGCAACAGTTGCGCATGGGCAGACCATCTGGTATAGTCTGCGCCAACGTATGGAGAAGCGAGAATACAGCATGTTGGCCGCTGTGGAGTTGCACCACTGGTGGTACGCTGGAATGCGTGCGATCAGCGCTGCCCTCCTCGCCCCGCTCTACCAGGGGCGGCACGACCTGCGTATTCTCGACGCAGGCTGTGGTACTGGGGGCGATGCACTCTTCCTCAGACGTTATGGTACGGTCATAGGGCTTGACTATGCTGCTGAGGCCGCTACCCTCGTTGGCGACCGGCTGCCGGGGCGCTTCGTTCGTGGTTCAGTAGTGGCCCTCCCCTTTGCCGAGCAGAGCTTCGATCTAGTCACCTCGTACGATGTGCTCTACCATGCGGCTGTTCCTGACGAAGGGTTAGCACTCGCCGAGGTTCGGCGCGTTCTGCAGCCCGGTGGGCGTCTACTCATCCGCCTCCCCGCCTACGAGTGGCTACGTTCGCGCCACGATCGCCAAGTACACACGCGCCGCCGCTACACCGCTCCTGCTGTCCACACGCTCTTGAGCGGGGCGGGCTTCACGGTTGAGCGGATGACTTATGCGCTCTGCCTGCTCTTTCCACTTCCTGCCGCGGCTAGGCTCCTCGAGCGCTTCACCCCTGACCAGGGCACAGCCTCGGCGATGGGTCTTCCACCGGTGCCCCTTAACCGGTTGCTCCAATGGCCGATGCTCCTTGAGGCAGCCTGGGTCGGGATGGGTGGCGCCTTCCCCTTTGGCCTCTCGATCATGGCCCTTGCCCGTAGCCAACAGAGCTGAAATCGATGACTACGCTGCTCGATACGCTTCTCGACCGTCTGAGTGCCGCACCACGCCTCTGGAATCTACTGCGCTGGCTCGTTGAGGCCGGTTACCAGGGTGAGCAACTCGCTATCGCCCGTGAGTTGCGTCCCTGGGCCGGTGATCAGCGCTACTTTCTCGATCTCGGCTGTGGTACAGGCGCCTTTGCCGACCAGTTTCCTGCCGAGCGCTACGTTGGCGTTGATCCGTCAGTCGGCTACCTACGCTTTGCTGCCCGCCATCGTCCTGGTCGCTATCTGGCCTGTAGCGGCCAGGCCCTGGCTCTGGCTAGTCAGAGCTTTGATGCCGCCCTCATCTGTGGGGTGTTGCACCACCTCCCCGATCCGATCGCCCGCGAGCTGATGATCGAGTTGGCCCGCGTCTTGCGTCCTGGCTCGACGCTGCTCATCATGGAGGATATTCCCCCTCCTGCTGGTGATAATCTCGCTGGTCAGTTGATGCATCAGTTGGATCGCGGTGGTCATATCCGTGACCAGGCCGCCTATCAGGCCATCTTTGGCCCCGATTTTGACCTGGTGCGCGCCTATACGATGCGTTCGGGTATCTGTGACTATGCCGTTTACGTCGTGATACGCCATCCATGAGCGCTGCCCAACAACCTCCTCCCACGCCAATTGTGCCGCGAGGCCCCGCTATGCTGCTCGTCTTCAGCCTGCTGCTCACCGCCAGTACCCTCACCGTGATTGGCGAAATTCTGCTCAAACTGGGGGTTAACGCTGTGAGTCAGCGTGTTGGCGCCTTCTCACTCGATCCCAACGTCCTCTGGGCCACCTTCACCGAGTGGCGCGTCATCCTCGGTTTTGTCCTCGTCTTTGGTGGGGCCCTCTTCTGGCTCGGCGTGATCGCACGGGTCAACCTCTCGTTTGCCTACCCACTCCTGGCACTCAACTATGTCATCATCCTCATCCCGTCACGTCTGCTCCTCAACGAGACGATTACCCCCACAAAGATTATTGGTGCGCTGATTGTGGTGGTGGGGGTGATCGTGATCACCTGGGGTGCTGCCAACCAGTCATGAAGGATCTCCTCTGGCCTGCTGCGAGGCGTACACTCCTGCCGCTCTTGGCACTCCTGGCGAGCGGTCTGCTCGCCTGGTCTGCTGCCTACCAGGTGCCCTTCACGCAGATGCTCTCTATCGGTGGCGATCTCGAGCGGCAACGGCGCCATGATGACGCCCCCTTTTTTCGGGCGATCAATAGCTCGGAGCCATCAGATCAGGTGGTCGACCCCACCCGCCCCGAGTGCGCAGGTGAGCCGACACCGACAGGGCTAGGGTGCCTGATCTGGTGGTGGGAGCTCGCAGAGCGCACGGGTAGGCGCCCGTACCGCTGGACCAGTGATGAGACCCACTTTGTGCTTCCTGGGGTGGGGCCGGGACGCTACCTGATCGAGCTCCACGCGGTTGGGGCCCCTGGTGGTACACCGGTCACCTGGGAGAGCAACGGTGGGCCACGCTACACGCTCAGCATTCCCGAAGGTGTACCCCGCCGCTACTACCTGCTGACCGGCAGCGGCCCCAACGATGAACTGCGTCTGGTGATGCGCGCCACCTCCTTCACCGATCCAAGTATCGAGCGCGAACTGGGCTTCGTCCTCTATGCCCTCTACACGCAGGCCCTGCCCGCCCCATGGCGGCTCCCCGCGTGGCCACAACTCGCTTGGCTCGCCCTGACCACCACGGCAATCTACCTCTGGGCGCTTGCCGCTGGGAGCAAGCTGCGTGGTGCGGTAACCCTGGGTCTGTTGGCGCTGGTGAGCGCTACCTACAGCCTGATCTTCCACCGATCAGCCCTGACCCTCTTCACTCCGCTACTGGCTACCCTCTGCTCACTGAGCGCCAGTGTGACTATCGGCGCCGCATGGTTTGAACGGCGCACCGGTCGGATGGTTGCCGCAGTTACCGCACTCGTCATGGCTGCATTTACCCTACGCGTAGCTGGGATGCTACACCCCCACGCGATCTTTAGCGATACGGCTCTTCAGGCCAATAAGCTCTTTGAGGCGAGCCTGGGTAGGATCTTCCTGAGTGCAGGGCTACCGAGTGGTGCTGGTGGCGGAATGGCCCCCTACCCACCGGCACTCTTCATTCTACTCATGCCCTTCCAGCTTGTTGGATCCGAGGATCACGCCAACCGCATTCTCCTGGTGCAGATCGGAAGTGCCCTGCTCGATAGCCTCGTCGTCGCACTCAGCTGGTTCCTGCTGCTCCGCTCTGGTCTGGGTCGTCGTGCTGCACTTTTTGCTGCAGCCCTCTATCTGTTGCCTGTGGCGGCACTGGAGTCATTCTCGATCGGTGAACTGGCGAACCTTGGCGGTCAGGCTCTTGCTATGCCTTTCCTTGCCCTCCTCGCCCTGGGCTTCGCCAGCCCTCACGCCGATCGCCCCATCCGGTCCCTTACCCTTCTGACGCTCGCCCTCACCATCGCCCTCGTTGCCCACTCGGGGGTGACTCTCTCCATTGGGGCGCTCGTCGCTGTAGCCTGGGCAATGGCACTCATCAGTAGGCTCCTGCAGCGCCCTTGGCCCATCAGCCCCTGGCGCTTGGGTCTGGTGGCTGCCATCAGCCTGAGCCTTGTGCTGATTAGCTACTACTCGGCACCAATCTACCTCGAGCGCATCATGAGCGGGGTGGATGGGGGCAGCATGGGGCGTAGCGTGGGTGCCGTGGTAAGTGAAACTGGATTGGGGCTCCTTGGTGTGATTCCGCCCCACGCACGGGCACGCTCCCTGCCAACCCTGCTCAGCCTGAGTGCACTTGCCGGCCTCGCTCTCCTCTGGGTCACCCCAGACCATCACGTTGGTCGTCTGCGCCTACGTACACTCCTCGCGGCCTGGTGGGTGGCAACCCTACTGACCCAGGGGTTGTTACTGTTCGCCGAGCAGGGTCTCCGCTGGACACTCTTCCTCTACCCAGCTCTCGCGCTCACGGCTGGCCCGCTCTTGGCCGCGCTCTCCTCACGGGGTCGAGCAGGGCGCTTGGTGGCATGGCTGCTCTTGGCCGCGATCGTGATCTTTGGCTTGAGCCAGTGGATGCTCCAGCTACGGGACTACATCCACGTGTAGGGCATGGTTCAAACCAGCTTGACCCGCTTCCGGGAGGTGTGGAGGGCGAAGCCCTCCACAAAAACAACCAACCCAGCCCTGGTGCCGCCAGCGGGTCACGCCGGCGCAGCCGAAACTGAAGCATGCCTAGTGGTGAGAGCCCCCTGGTTACTACGACTCGCGCGCGATGTCACGCACGAGATCGGTGACCGAGAGGATCCCGACCGGCTTCTGACCGCCGTTCTGCTGCTCGATAACCACTACCCGGTGGATGCGGTGCTCCATCATCAGTTTGCTGGCTACCTGCACGCTGTCGTGCCTACTCACTACCACTACATCGGTTACCATAATGTGCCCAGCCGTGAGGCCACGCCAATGCTTCCAGTACTGTTCGTAAAGGCGGGCGTTGATGAGGTCGGTGCGTGAGATGAGCCCAATCACATGCTCGTCGTCGTTCACTACTACCAGTGCGCTCACATCGTTGTCGGCCATGAAGCGCGCAACATCCTGAACGGGGGTGTCGCGGCGGCACGTCATGACGCCATGGTGCATCAGATCGCCAACTACCCGATCCATACGCTTTGACCCCTTTCACCATCCTGTGTGAACGAAGGTACATCTGAGTGTAGCGAATTGGACACGCTGCGTCAACTATCTACGCAGGGAGTAGTAGAGTTAGCCGCTACAACCAGTTATGTTCGTCGCCAGGTAGCAACATTCCATGTGAAGGGAGCGGTTGGATCCGCACGTATACCGCGCAACGTTGGGCTGGTCAGCACGAGGTCGACGCGCTGGAAGAGGGGGAGTATGGGTATCTCCTGGGTGAAGAGTTGCTGTTGGCGCAGATAGGCCGCCCTTCGCTCCTCTTGGTCCAGCACGGTCGTTGCCGTCCGAATAGCCCGATCAGCTTCAAAAAAGCACCAACCTGAGAAGTTATTGCCAGTCCAACGGTTATTCTCACTCGGAACCGCCGCACAACTCCAGCGCTCCCAGCCTCGCGGGTCGGGACCAGCGATCCAGGCAAAGAGGGCAAGTTCGAAGGTTCGGCGGAAGAGCGGACCCTCCGGGTTGTAGAGATCCGCCGTGGGTAAGTCCTCAATCGTGATGGCAATCCCTATCGCCTCGAGATCGGTGCGAATCTGCTGAGCAACCCCTAGGCGGAGTGGAGAACCCTGCGTTGTCACTAGGCTCAAGCTGAGCGGTTGGCCACTGAGGTCACGGAGACCATCACCATCGCTATCCACGATGCCCGCCTCGTCGAGGAGACGACGTGCCTCATCGGGGAGGTGGGGATAGCGCGTCAACTGATCAGGAGGCGCGGCAGCCCACTGTTCTGGCACGATCCAGCTTTCGAGCAGTTTGCCATACCCACCCATGAAGGTGGCAATCATGGCCTCGCGGTTGATGGCGTGGGCGATGGCGCGACGCACTCGAATGTCCTGCAACACCGGTAGATCGAGGTTGAAGTCGAGATGCTCCCAGACCGGGCTGGCGGCAGTGTTGATGGTGAGTATCCCTGCCGCTACGTCAGACTGGAGTGCCGCGATCGTCTCGGGAAGCGGCTGATCAAGGGCGATGAGGTCGAGGCTACCGCCAACAATGGAACTACGCAACAGTTCAATATCGTCGCGGAAGATGAAACTGATACTCGTAAACGCACCACCATCTGGAGGAGCGTAGGGGTTCGTGGTGAGCCGGATCTTCCCCTGTTCGCGCTGCTCAACCTGGTAGGGCCCATACCCCACCGGACGTAGGGCATAGTCGCTGGTGAAGAGGTCAGCAGGGTTGCGATCGGCGAGCAGGTGGCGGGGCAAGGGCGTGAAGTAACTCGTCACATAGGCGGCATCGATGAAGTCGGGCTTGAGCGTTGCCTGCGTCGTATGCGCATCGATCTGCTCATAACGTTCGATCAGTTCGAGCTTACTGGCGGTCGCCTGGCCCATATCGATCTGTAGTGCTAACTCGTATGCGAAGAGTGAGTCGGCCGCAGTGAGTGGCTCCCCGTCCGACCAGCGCAAGTTGGGGTTCCAGCGGAAGATGACGCTCAGTTGCTGAACTTCTGTCAACTCACCACTCTGGTCATTCGTGATCCGACCATTTGCATCACGATAGACCTGGATGGTCTCGATGCGTAGATCGCCATTTTCAAGGCTGGGTACACGCTCGAGTACTCCAGTCGTCGTGTAGCTGTAGCCGATCGGGAGTAGGGGTGCGGGAAAGATCAGTTGGCTGATCGGTGCGCTCAGACGCTCATCGGCGCTATCGGTGTGGTAGGGGAGGAGATCGCCTGGATCGGTCAAGAGGCCAATCCTGAGGCTGCCATCACGCGGTTGTGGGGTGGCAACCTCTGACGTTGGGCTCTCTGGGACAGTGACACTTGCCGCACTATCCGTCACCCCCGTCGTGAGCTCAGCGGTTGGTCGAGCAACACCGCCCTGAATCTCACACCCGCTCAGGAGGATGAGGGCGATGGTAAGGAGACCCCTATAGATTGCACGCCGTATCATCAGAGCCCTTCTTCACAATCTGGCATGGCTCAACATCGGCTACCTCGGCTGATCAATACTTGACGCCATCTGGTAACACCACTACACTAAGCTGACGAAAGCGTTCTTGAGCTGATCGCCTCCTACAAAAATCTAACCTAACCCGAGCACTGCCAGAGGGTCACGCCTGCACAGCTAAAAGTAAAACACGCCACGACCCTAGTATAAAACGAATTGCGCCATGCTATTTCTCCTAACTGCTGACACGCTACCGATTGTCCAACTCTTCCAGTACACGCCGTCAAACCTGGTGACTCAGGGGCGTGAGTTACACCGCCTCGGCTGTGCACGTGTGGAGCAGGCGACTGGCAAATCGGCTGAGATTAGTGTAGAACAGCCGGGCCACCCCCCCCAGCAGGTTGTGGTTGGACTGAATGGGCAACAGATCTACCTGACCTGCACGTGTCGCTTCAACGCCGGATGGGGCCTTTGTCAGCACCGAGTTGCGGCAATCCTCGCCCTGCAAGACCATCTGCGTGCTCACCCGCCAGCGATCTGGCGTGAGGTTCTCGACCAGACCGTTCAGCGACCAGTCCGTCGCACGATCGTCGGAACGAGCAGTGGTGCGATCTTCTTCAGCCTGCAGCAGCGCGGGCAGAACTGGTCGGTCGTCCCCTACAGTCTCACCGGACGTGCGCTGCCCCATGACCATCAGGGTGATCCTGATCAGCTTGCTGTGCTGATTGAGCAGCATCCAGGTATCCAGATTCGCGTCATTCGTAGTCAGGTCGACTCCTCGATCTACCGCTCTGTGCCCCTGCCGGTTATTGCAACTGCCAATGCAGCCGTTGCAGCGGGGAGCAACTTCGGCTACTGGCACACTAGCGAGCGGATCTTTGCCACGATGCTCGCGATGCTGGCTAACTGTCTGGTCTACCTGGGTGATGAGCAGAGCCCGATTGCCGAGGGGCGGGTGTTTGTCCATGAGGCACCAGCCCAGGTTGAACTGGAGATTTCGCGGCGGGAGGCAGCCCTCGATGTGCAGTTCCAGCTGCACCTTGCCAATCGCCCAATCACGATCAGCAGCGCTCGTAGCACCATCCTAGTCCGTGATCCCACTTGGATGCTGGTAGATAATCAGATCTTCCGCCTGGCCGATGGAAGCCCCAGCCCCGATCTCCTGACCGATTATGCTCAACTGAGCATCCCCGCTAGTGAAGCGGAGCTCTTCTTCGATCGCTACATGCTCCCGCTCAGCGAGCATGTGCCGGTTCATGGCGACGCTGTGACGTGGGAGACGGTTGCTGCCGAACCTGAGCGGCGCGTCTACCTGAGTGAGCATGAGGGTAGTCTGGTAGCGGAGCTACGCTTTGCCTACGCTGGTGTTGAGTTGCCCTTTGAGAAGCAGTTCCCAGAAGAGAGTGTGCGTCGCCGCATAGGATCGGCGACCTTTCTCCGTATCAAGCGCGATCCGGTGATCGAACAGGAGGCCTACCAAGCCCTGGCAAGCAGCAGTGGACTCAAGAAAGGTGGGGAACAGCAGTTTGCCCTGCGTAAGAATGTTGCCCCGGCTGACTTCCTGCTCCGCGAGGTGCCCAAGTTGGCAGGTAGCGGCTTTGCCGTCTTTGGAGAGGAGACCCTCACCCTCGCACGGATCAACCGTAGTCGACCAACCGTGAGCTTTCACGTCAACTCCGGCTTCGACTGGTTCGACGTGGAGGCGGTGGTGCGTTTTGGTGAACAGACCCTGCCGGTGAAAGAGTTGAAGCGTGCACTGAAGCGGCGTGATCGCTACATCAAACTGGCCGATGGCTCGCTGGGCGCGATCCCCGAGGATTGGGCTGAACGCTACCGCCACCTCTTTGCGTTCAGCGAGGAGCAAGGGGAGCACCTACGCCTCTCGAATCACCATGTAAGCCTCCTCGACCAACTGCTCACTGAGGCTGATCGTGTCCAGACCGATGCGGCGTTTGCCGAGCGCCGCGAGCAGTTGAAGAGCTTTGATCGGATCGAAGCACAGCCACTCCCGCAGGGCTTCACCGGATCGCTGCGCCCCTACCAGAAGGCCGGTTATGACTGGCTCCACTTTCTGCGCCGCTACCACTTTGGCGGCTGTCTGGCCGATGATATGGGCATGGGTAAATGTGTCGCTGCGACGACGCGTATCTTCGTCAATGATGCCCTCCAGACGGCTGAGGCGATCTGGACGAGCTATGCCCGCGCAGCCCGTTTTGATGGTGAGGGTGAGTGGGCCGAACCTACCGCTCCCCTCTGGGTCAATGCGCTGGATGAGCAGCGCGGGCGCATCGTGCTCGCCCCGGTGCGCCGCCTCTACCGCCAGCGGGTCCATGAGCGGTTGCGCCGCATCCGGCTTGAAGATGGTCGAAGCATCACGATTACGGCACGCCACCGCCTGCTTTCGCTCCACGATAGCTGGACGACGCAGCTGCGTCCGGGTGACTATGTCGCCGTACCCGCACGCCTCGTCTGTCGCACCGATAGCATGGATGTCAGCCTGGAGCCCCGGACGGTGGCAACGACACTGGCTCGTACCGCAGTTGCGCCTCAGGGTAGTGGGGCAGCATCGCTACCCGGACAGGATCTCCACTTCCGGCGTATCGTCGCGGTCGACGAGGTGAACTACAAGGGCTGGGTCTACGATCTCGAGGTGGCTACCTACCACAACTTTGTGGCTGAGCAGATTCTCTGTCACAATACCATTCAGGCCCTGGCCTTCCTCCAAGCGATCTATGAGGAGCAGCCGCGCCCGGCGAGTAGCCTGATTGTGATGCCACGCTCGCTCCTCTTCAACTGGCAGCGCGAGGCCGCCCAGTTTACCCCTAACCTCAACGTCTACATTCACGCCGATCAGGGCCGGATCAGCGAGGCGGCAGCGTTTGCCCAGTATGACCTGATCCTCACCACCTACGGCGTAATGCTGCGCGACATCGAGTTGCTCCGCGCCTACCGTTTCCACTACGCCATCCTCGATGAGTCGCAGGCGATTAAGAATCCAGTGGCCGAAACCTCACGTGCGGCACGGGCACTGCAGGCCGACCAGCGCCTGGTGCTCACCGGTACACCGGTTGAGAACAGTACCATTGAGCTCTGGTCGCAGTTTGCCTTTCTCAACCCGGGCCTGCTCGGCAATCTCGACTACTTTCGTGAGCAGTTTGCCGGGCCGATCGAGCGCAAACAGGATGTGGAGACGGCCACCTTTCTGCGCAAACTCGTCTACCCCTTCATTCTCCGTCGTACCAAAGATCAGGTTGCCCTCGATCTGCCACCACGGAGCGAAGAGCTCCTGATCACCGACATGGAGCCTGCTCAACGCAAGCTCTACACCAAGACGCGTGACTACTACCGGGCAACCCTGCTGGGCATGATCGATAACGAAGGTCTTGATGATTCGCGCATGAAGATCCTTGAGGGTCTGCTCCGTTTGCGCCAGATCTGTAACCATCCACAGCTCGTTGATGCTAAGTTCCGCGGTAGTTCGGCCAAGTTCGAACTGCTGCTCGAAACGCTTCAGACCTTACGCGCCGAAGGGCACAAAGCGCTGATCTTTTCGCAGTTTGTCCAGATGTTGAGCCTGATCCGCGAAGCCCTGGACGAGCAGAAGATCCCCTACGCCTATCTCGATGGGTCGACCCACAATCGCCAGGGGGAGGTGGATCGCTTCCAAAACTCGGCCGATCTGCCCTTCTTCCTGATCAGCCTGAAGGCTGGCGGAGTTGGTCTGAACCTCACCGCTGCAGACTACGTGATCCATGTCGACCCCTGGTGGAACCCAGCCGTAGAGCTTCAGGCGACTGATCGCACCCACCGTATTGGTCAGACGAAGCCAGTGTTCGTCTATAAGCTGATTACTCGTGATACGGTGGAAGAGAAGATCCTCAAGCTTCAGGAGCAGAAGCGTGCCCTCGTCTCCCAGCTAATCACGACTGAGGGGGGGGTGTTCAAGCTCCTCTCCCGCGACGACGTAGAGGTGCTCTTCTCGTAGCAGGCATGTTTCACGTGAAACAGCCCCCACGAGCAGAGCACCTAGAGCGCGAGCAGTTCGTCCGTGAAGTGCCGAACCGTCACGAGGTTGCTGCACTCGCCGCCATCGCCAGGAGCAGCAGTGCCTGTAGCCCACGGCCAAGGTTGGCTGGCAGAATGAACTCGTCGTGGCGGTGGGCGTTGCCGCCATCGGTGAGCCCCATACAGACAGCTGGCAGTCCCTGACTCAGGGGGATGTTCGCATCGGTACTGCTCTGCTGAAAGCTCACCGGAGCCCCTACTGCCTGTAGTGCGGCAACCGCCCCCTGCACGAGTTCGTGCTCCCGTGGAATGGCCCCTGACGGGCGGTTCCCCACGGTCTCAACATGCAACGTCACTTCGCGCTGTCCGGCAGCGGCGGATGCCACCAACTGGTCAACCTGCGCAATCAGGTTCGCGAGCGCAGTCGCGCTTACTGAGCGCATATCCAGGAGGAGGCGTGCATGCTGGGCGATGGTGTTCACCGAAGTGCCGCCCTCGATCACACCGATGTTGAAGGTCGTGCGTGGGTTGCTCGGTACACTCAGTTCGCTGATGCGTGCGGCGAGCCGCACCAGGCTGTGGATAGCACTGGCAGCACCGAAGTTGCCCCACGAGTGTCCACCCGCTGCGCGTGCCTCGATCTGGTAGCGGCGCACACCGATAGCCTGATGGTGCAGCGTGCCAAAGTCGCAACCTTCGAGCACTACCACGCGCCCGATCCGATCGCGCAGCCGATCGATGACCGCCCTGATGCCACGCAGATCGCCTAACCCCTCCTCACCCACATTGGCCACAAACCAGATATCCGTATCGTGGGGCAGATGGTGCTGCTGCATCACCTGGGCGAGATGGATCAGACCGGCCAGGCCCGTACTGTTATCCCCCAGCCCTGGTCCGTAGATGCGTTCGCCCTCGTAGCGTAGGCGCAGATCGGTCTCGTGGGGAAAGACCGTATCGAGGTGCGCCGAGACGAGCAGCGCCGGACCGCCGCGTCGTCCAGGTCTCCGGCTGTAGACGTTGCCGATCGCGTCAATGTCGATGCTGCTCAGGCCGATACGGCGCAGCCGCTCGGCTACAAAGGCCGCCCGCTCCGCCTCACCAAAGGTGGGTGCTGGGATCTGCTGGAGAGCGATCGCCGTCTCAAGTACCGGTCGGTAGTTGGCGAGATCGGCGATCGCCTGAGCGACGTTTGGGTGGCTACGCCACTGGTGAATGTCTAAGCCCATAGAGAGCAGCGGTGGAAGGCTTGGCCTTCCACACCTCCATCAAGCGGATTTTAGGTTTTCGAGGGTAGAACGACGACTTTGAGGGCAATAAGCTACTTCTGGTCCGGGTCGAGCCGTTCCGTCTCGCCGGTGGCCGGGGTGTCGCCACTCCCTCCCGTTGCAGGGGGGCCGTCACCACGCGTGCGAGCGATGAAAGCGGAGAGTTGCTCATTCAACTGGCTAATGCCCCGTGCGAGACTCTCCTGGAAATCCTGGGCAAGGTGGCTCTGCTGAGCTTGGCTCAAGGTCTGCTCGCCGCGATCGATGAACTGCTGGATCTTCGGATTCTCCTGGATCGACTTGAGCGCTGACTGTACCTGTGTCCCAATCTCCTTCATGCCGATGGTGACATCGTGCTGGATCTGACGCGCCTTTTCGCTTTGCAAGGCACTACGAACGGAGTTCTCGAGTTGCTGGCCAAGCTCGCGGAGCTCGGAGGCGAGATCGCTCTGGGGCTGTTGTGGCTGGTTCTCAGGCTGACTCATAGGAATACTCCCCTTCTTGAAGTGGTTCAGTAGGCGCTCTAGCAGGGTATCACCTTTGCCTACATGGTATCAGACGTCTGTGCCACCTGGGTTGTTGCAGCTGCTGGGTATGGTTCAGGATCGGCTGTGCTACTGTGACTATCTGCCACTCGCAGGGCGAGATTAGGTTGTTCCACATCCCATTGAACGGCCGAGCTCGTTTGCACCATGCCTCAAGATGATCGCCGTAGCCGTCGCAGGATCCACAGGCCACCAGCAGCGATGAGGAGACCAAGACCCACGATACCATCACTCGCAGCAGTAGATCGCTGCCGACTCTGGCTGCGCACTGCCACTTGTGCTACGCGCTCGCCCCGCAGGTGTGCCGCCGCGTAGATATCAGCGTGGGTACGCTGCTCCGTTCCGTGTAGGGTGAGGAGGTGGCGCTGGTCAGCGCGAAAGAGGGCGAGCCCCAGGCTTGGATCACGCAGATCGGGTGCCTTTCGCCAGACGGTCAGTGCACTGATCAGTTCACGGAGCCCCCGTTGCGTGGGGGTGCGGTAGCCCAGGATGACTGCATGACCGTCGGCTGCGCCCAGTAGCCGTGGGATGTCGCTGGCACTGGCTGGCCCGCTCAGGTTGAGCGCCAACAGGTAGTGGCCGCCAGCAACGCTCCAGGCGTGGTTGAGGGCGTAACGGTAGCCCATACGACGCCTGAAGTGGATGACTGCCACACTGCTGTGGGTGGCCGCTAGCTGGTCGGCCATGCGCGCCACCTGATGATCACCACCATCATCCACAATGATGATCTCGACGCCATCCGGTTGCGTGGCTGCAAGGGCTAAACATTCCGCTACTGCGCTGCTCAGCCTCTCGACATTCGACCGGACCAGCAGCACGATCGATAGGTTGATTAGTTCCACTCCCTACCTCCGTCACCGCTCTCTGCTAGAGAGTATAGCATATACGGGAACCATTACCTCCCAGTTGAACGTCTTATAGGTGCAAAGGAACTTCTTTCCGTAAGCCATGGTTCAAACCAGCTTGACACGCTTCCGGGAGGTGTGGCAGGCTCAGCCCTCACACAACCCCCCAGCCCGGTTTTGATACCGCCAGACGGTAGTTTCGGCACCACCACAACGGAACGACCCCTCAGGAGGTTCATAATGATTGCTCGTCTTGCACTGATCGTCACCATAGTGTCGCTCCTCATCGGCTGTGGAGCGGCACAACCTGCGGCCACTGTGCCATCAGCCCCGCTCCCTCTTCCTACTCCGACGCCTGACGTTGTCATCGTCCCAACCCAACCCCCACACCCCCCCGACACGCTCCCTCAGGGGTTGATTGATCAAGCGGTGGCCGATCTAGCCCAACGGCTCGGGATTGCACCATCGCAGATTACCGTCCTAGTTGCCGAACGTCTGACATGGCCCGATGGCTCCCTCGGCTGCCCGCAGAAGGGTATGCTCTATACCCAGGCCCTCGTTGAGGGGTTTCGCATCCTTCTTGTTGCTCATGGGGTAGCGTATGCCTATCATGGTGCAGATGAGGGTGAGCCGTTCTATTGCGAGTACCCAGCACCTCGCCCCTAAGCATGGTTCAATGAGGAATCTTATGTCCCAACCCAAGATCGCTATCATCATTGGCACTACTCGACAGGTCCGCTTCGGTGAGCGGCCGG
>CAIWUD010000556.1 GCA_903915775.1 uncultured Chloroflexota bacterium
GGGCGATCGCATCACAGCCAGCGGGCTGCACCGCAACGATACGCGGTAGCGTGGCAGAGAGCCCGGCGGCTTGAAGCTCCAGGAAGCCACGCCAGAGCCCCCAGAGGAGACCACCCCCACCAGCGGGAACGTAGACCAGTGCCGGTACCGTACCCAGTTGCTCAAAGAGCTCAAACGCGATCGTCTTCAC
Source organism: uncultured Chloroflexota bacterium (assembly GCA_903915775.1). Lineage (GTDB taxonomy): Bacteria > Chloroflexota > Chloroflexia > Chloroflexales > Chloroflexaceae > Viridilinea. Next base: position 191 of record CAIWUD010000556.1, read on the forward strand.
CCCATCCATCGCATGGGGGCTGAAACGGTAAGCGGTGACCAGCATGCCCCAGCCACGGTGGCTGCACAATTCGGCAAGGTTACTCCAGGTCGCACGCTCAGCTTCAGGGGTAAGGCCTAGGCCACGGACAGCGTAGATCTGGGGCCCATGGGCACGAATCTGAGCCAACTTTGCCGGACTTGCTCGCTCAAGGGTGAAGAGATGACCAGTGAGTCGAGCCCGAGCACCGTACGCAGCCATGGATGCCCCGGCATTCCCCGATGAGGTCGCAGCCCAACCCGTACGACCGAGCGAACGTAGCCGGGCCATGCCAACCGCTGCAATGCGATCTTTGTAGGAGCCGGTCGGATTGAGACCCTCTACTTTGTAGTAGCGCGTCTGCGCTCCGATCAGCGGATCAAGGTGCGTGGCGGGGAGCAGTGGGGTGTTCCCCTCACCTAGGCTCACCGCGTGATCGCCACCCGGCAAGCGCGAGGCGTAGCGCCAAATCCCCGTGCGATTCGGCTCAAACTGGAGCGAGGAGGAGGTGTAGGTAACATCGATAATTCCGCCACACTGCGGGCAGGCACGCACATCGCCATCTTCCGCCGTCCAGCTACAGGTGTAACAACGCAGGTAGATCATAGAATGAACCATCGCATGAATAGCGCAACTCGGTTACGCAAACCGTATCTAAAACGGCACTGTTCACACTTCTCCCAGAGCGAGGGCGTCCCGCCCTCGTGATCTCCCCCCCGTAAGGGCAACCCCCTGTGGTTGCCCTGCCGTTGGCTTACCCCAACGGTGAACAGGTTAGCCTAAAACCAACTATAGCCGTTCGCCTATTCCATTGCAAGGGAGAGATGTTTCGCTGAACGAAACATCTCATGAGATCACTATACGAGTTGTGGTATTGACTCTGGCCGTGGGATCACTATACTGATGGTGATAGTGCAGACCTGAGGTTGGTGTGCTCCACGTCCCCTAAACAGACACCTCGTAATCGATTACGTTGTTCGCCGCTGTCTACTGAAACCTGACGGGTGAGGAGGGTAAGCATCGATGAGACTCGCTGGACGTGTGGCCCTAGTCACTGGAGGGTCGCGCGGGATTGGAGCCGCGGTCTGCCGTGCCTATGGCCGTGAAGGGGCGCGGGTAGTAGTCAACTACCAGCGTGCCGCCGATCAGGCACACCAGGTGGTGAGCGACATTCAGGCCGCTGGCGGCGAGGCTATTGCGGTACAGGCCGACGTAGCCCAAGCTGCCGATGTGAGCCGCATGGTTGCTACGGCGCGAGCAGAGTTCGGTCCGATCGACGTTCTGGTTGCCAACGCCGCCGTCTATCCACGGGCCCCCTGGGACCAGTTGGATGAAGCGCAGTGGGACCGAGTCATGGCGGTCAACCTCAAAGGAGCCATGCTCTGCGCCCAGCAGGTCTGCCCCGACATGCGAGCACGCGGCTATGGCAAAATTATCACCGTGAGTAGTGTAACTGCAGAGTTGGGCTGGGGGCCATACCTGCACTATGTGACGACGAAGGCGGGACTCATTGGCTTCACGCGCTCACTGGCTCGTGAGGTGGGCAAGGCGGGGATCCGCGTCAACTGCATCATGCCTGGAGCGATCCAGACGGAGCAGGAGCTCGCTGACTTCCCCGACCAGGCGGAACTGGCAGCGTTTCTGGCCGAGCGTCAGTGTCTGCCCCAGCGTGGAGTACCCGAGGACATGGTTGGCGCTTTTCTCTTCCTGGCCTCAGCAGAGAGTGACTTTATCACCGGACAACTGCTGAATGTGGATGGAGGCTGGGTCCACTACTGAGTCGGAGGTTGCTCCCCTACACAACTGCCATCAGTAGCATCCTCGAACGGTTCGGTGACACCGACTTGGCCTACCCCAAAGCCAAGTTGCCCCGAAATACGTTGTCCAGCCGCTGCCAGAACCTTGCCAACCTTGGCGGCCTGGCGCACATTGAACCTTGTGGTAGGAGCCGAGAGGCTAATTGCGGCGACGGGGAGGCCTGCGTGGTTAAAGATCGGTGCACTGACACAGCGGGCACCTTCCTCATTCTCTTCGTTATCCAGGGCGTAGCCCTGCCGACGCGTCTGGAGTAAATCGTTACGTAGGAGCGTGAGGGTGGTGAGGGTATGGGCGGTACGTGCAACAAGTGCCGGCGGTATATGCTCGGGCCAGCGCTCTTCGGCAACGAAGGCAAGGAGTGCCTTGCCGAGAGCTGTCGCGTAGATCGGATCGCGATTGCCAATTTTTGCCTGCATGCGCAACGAGCGCCGACTCTCCACCATCTCGAGGTAGACAACCTCGGGGCCATCGAGAATACCTAGGTTGATCGTTTCGTTGAACTGGTCACGCAGTTCACGCATGACCGGCAGAGCCAGATCGCGAACCTCCGATAGTTCACTCGAAAGTTTGCTCAGTTCCCACATCCGGATCCCGACCCGATAGAGTTCCGTCTCGGGATCATGGTAGACAAAGCCACACTGTGCGAGGGTGTAGAGGTAACGAAAGACAGTCGTCTTCGGGAGATTCACGAGGTGGCAGATCTCGCTGAGCGTCAACTCGCGACGCTCCTCGCCCAGGCAGCGCAACACCTGCATGGCCTTAAAGACTGGCTGTACCAGGTACGCATCCGCCATGGTGAGGGCTCCTCTGCCGTAGTGCTGCTCCGTGTCTTATTGTAGCGTCTGACGGTTGTGTGTCAATCCAAGAGGGAGGTACCCCCGATGCATCCACTCCCATGGCCCGATCCCATCCACCCCGGTGAAGTTATCGTCCACACGCTGGCCGTACCGTCACCACCGGGCGATGAGCCACTCGAACTGTCGGTCATGGCTACCCGCGGAGCTCACGACGGTCCCACGCTCCTCGTCTTCGCCGGGGTCCATGGTGATGAGTATGAGGGTGTTCGCGCCATCCCCGAACTGATGCAGCGGGCAGCGGCGATCATTGAGCACGGCCGACTGATTGCGGTGCCCGTCTGCAATCCGCCAGCCTTCGCAGCGGCAACCCGTAACAGTCCCGTAGATGGGCTCAACCTCGCCCGTGTCTTCCCCGGTGATGCGCAGGGTACCCTTTCGCAGCGCATTGCCCACACCCTGACCACTCAGCTGATTGCTCGATCCGACTTCCTGATCGACTTTCACAGCGCTGGGATCGTCTCCAGCATGCCGCTCCTGGTCGGCTATAGCGCAGCCGATACCCCCCTCGGTCGGCGGTCGGCAGCTGCGGCAGTTGCCTTCAGCGCTGAGGTGATCTGGGGCCATCCCCACGACCCGACTGCCGTTGGGCGGACGATTAGCGCCGCTGAGGAGCTAGGTGTCCCCTGGCTCTACACCGAAGCGGCAGGTGGGGGCCGCACCCTCCCCGAACAGGTCGAATGCTTCATCACCGGAGCGCTGCGGGTCATGCACCACTTAGGCATGGCTTCAACTGCCCCCCACGCCGAGCCACCGCGGATCCATCTGCTGGGTGCGGGAAACACCGATGCGAGCATCCAGGCCCAGGTCGCGGGCTACTTTATCCCTACGGTCAAGCTCCTCGACCGGGTAGAGGCTGGTCAGATCCTTGGTGCTATCTACACCGTCACCGGCATGCTGCTCGAGCAGCTGGTAGCACCCGTTGCCGGACGTATGGTGCTGGTACGCGGCCTCCCCCGCGTCCATGCGGGTGAAGGGCTTTTCTTAATTAGCGGTGAGCAACCCGTAACAGCGTGAGGTGCATGCAGAAAATACCAAGGAAAGAAGTTCCTCCAAACCACTCTATTCATCATACAATTCTGAAGCTTTTTCAGGGTATATTTTAGATTGTATTAAACTTGGTACATGGCCTTATTCTATTCACAGGATTGCTTTACAATGTCCAAAACAAACACAACCCCTAACCTCAATATCGATCTGCTGAGTGGCGTCGTTCCCGTCTCCCGGGCATCATCATCACTCGCCGCCCTAATCAAGCGCAGCCAGACCCAGCGGCAGCCCATCATCGTCACCCAGAAGGGGCGTCCGACGGCCGTCATCCTCGACATCGAGCTCTACACCCTGCTACGTGAACTGCTCACGCAGAAGGCAGCCCCGCAACCCGCAGAGCAGAGCAGCGAGATCCTACCGACTACGGAGGAGCTGGTGGTGAGTGCTTCACCCGAAGAGCGCAAACGCCGGGGCGGTAGGCCGCGTCGCAAAGCCCCCACCCAAGACGAGTAGGTGGCAGAGTTGGTTGCCAATCAACTCTGCCACCCAGTTCTTCCTGCTCACTTCTGGGTGAGATCACGCTCCCCCGTACGGTAGAGCTCCCAGGCTGCCTCGTTGCGCACAACAAGCGGCGCCTGGATGTTACGCTCTCCTGAGCGATAGGCCTCCCACGCCGCCCGATCCTGAAGGGTGAAGGGCGGAACTGCTGGTAGGGTCGCGGGCTGCGTGGTCGGTCGCATGAGAAGGAGTGTCAGGCTTATACCACCAGCCACAAGGACGACCAGCAGAATGTAGATCAGGATCGTGCTTCCCGTCGGCTGATGGCCCGTCTGCGGCGATGGAGCAGTATAATATCCACGTGTCTTCATGATGACCCTCACGGAATGGGGGACTGGATGCGGAGAGCCGTGCACTCCACATCTACCCCGACCAGTAAACGAAACAGCCGTACAGCGAAACCTTCTCCCACCATTTCAGCACGGTTCCTGCCGTACAGGTCACAGTTTGTAGGACAAACTGATGGACAGCCGATCCAGTGGGGATCAGCCACCGTCCAACTTTACTCCCCCCTCTTTTGGCTATCTCCTGCGCCGCCTACGCAAGGCGTCCGACCTCACCCAGCGTGAACTCGGACGGCGAGTTGGCTGCGCAGCTGACACCATTCACAAGATCGAGACTGACGCACGCCGCCCCTCTCGGGTGGTGGCAGAACGTCTTGCCGATGCGCTCGGCCTTGCGGGCGACGAACGGATGGCCTTCCTGGACAGCGCACGCTCACGGCGTGCGCCGGCTCGGCTCGGTATCACCCTAGGGCCACGGCTCGTCTCAACAGAGACCTCCCCGCTCCCCATGCATGTGCCACTCCTACCGGGCCCGCTGATCGGGCGTGAGCATGAGCTTGCGCTACTCAACCAGTTGCTCGCCGAGCCCACCACACGTCTCATCACCCTCTGCGGGATCGGTGGAATCGGCAAGAGTTGGCTCGCGCTGGCTGCGGCAACAGCCCAACTTGCCACACTGAGGGATGCTTCAGCGCAGGTGAGTCGCACAGTAGGTGGTAGCGAGAGCTTCGTCGGCCCACAAAAGGTGCAAGCCCCTCCCTCGCTGCCAGTCGAGGCAACTCGCTTTATCCATGGCGTCTGCTGCGTCGATCTGAGTGGGCTGCACAGCAGCTCACAACTCATCGCAGCGATCGCTACCGCATTCAAGCTCCCGATCGAGTATGGGCCACGCTCCCCTCGCAGGCAACTGAGCGACTACTTACGGCAGCGCCACATGCTGCTCATTCTCGACAACTATGAGCAACCTGTCGAAGAGGGAGTAGCGGTTGATACACTGCTCGCCGATGCGCCCGGTCTGGTGCTCCTCATCACGAGTCGCAAACGGTTACAGCTGCAGCACGAGCAACTCCTCTTCCTTGAAGGGTTACCCACCACTGCTGAACTGGGCACACACGCCCCAGCCACCCAGCTCTTTCTCCAGGCTGCCCATCGTGCGTGGCCTGACTTTTCACCCACCGAGGGCGATCTCACCACCATCAGGGCGATCTGCCACCTCCTTGAAGGAATCCCCCTCGCGATCGAACTAGTCGCAGCCTGGGTGATGCTCCTCTCGCCAGAGGTGATCTTGGCCGAGTTACAACAGAGTAACGATCTCCTCTGGAGCAACCTACGGGATCTCCCCGAGCGGCAGCGTAGCTTCACCGGGATCTTTGCAACGGCGTGGCACCATCTTGACCCGCCTGCACAGGCCACCCTGGCCAGGCTCAGCGTCTTCCGCGGCGGTTTCACCCTTGCCGCTGCGCGCAGCGTAGCAGATGCAGAGATCGCTACCCTCTCCAACCTGTTCGGACACGCCCTGCTCCGCCACCACCACGATCGCTTCGCACTCTATGAGCTCCTGCGCCGCTACGCTGCCCAACACTTGGATGCTGATCCCGATGCTGCCGACGAGCTACGGCGACGCCACGCAAGCTACTACCTCCAGTTGCTGATCGTGGCAACCACGGATCGGGCTACCGCAGCACAACTGCTCAGCACCGAGGCGGAGAATCTCGATGCCGCCTGGCGCTACGCACTGAGCTACGGGCTGATCCAGCTGCTGGATCACGCCGTCGATGCCCTGGGCCGTTTCTACACCTGGCAGAACGCCCAACAGCAGGGTCGTGCGGCGTTCGATCAGGCTCTCACCGTGGTGCAAACAGTTGGACCGTTACGTACCCGGCTGCTTGCCTGGCGTGCAGCCTTCCAGCAGCACGAAGGAGGAGGAGAGATTCCCCTAGCTACCAGCGAGTAGGAGCTGGAGCCGCTACGAACCGGAGCCATCCATCTGTTCGACACGTGCAATCCAAGCCTGTGGCTGCTTGATCTCGGCCAGTGTTGGCAGATGTTCAGGCCGCTCCCAGACACGATGGGCAAAAGCACTCCCGCGCAACGCAACTACCTGATTGATAAAATCCTCACCTTGACGGTACTGAGCTAGCTTCAGATCCATGCCGGTGATCCGGTTGAAGAGCTGCTCAATAATCGTCTTCGACGACTGGCGCTGGGCGACACGTTGCTCAATCTGGTCGAAGCTCGGAAGCAGTTGCTTACCCACCACATTCATGACGTGGTTCCCATACCCCTCGACGATCGTCATCAACGCCTGCATCTGGTCGAAGAGCTCACGCTGCTCAGGCGTATGGACAAGCTCAATCCAGTGCTCACCACGCCCCCAACTCTTGAACATGCGGTTCACCATGCTTGGTAGACCAGCAGCTGGCTCCTCAAGCTGCTGCATGAGCCGATCCATGTAGCGCTGGAGGAGATCACGAAAGTGCGGTCGCACCCACGGGTAGGCCTCGAACTCAAACGCATGGGTCGTCTCGTGCAGCGCGATCCAGAGCCGAAAATCCTCATCGTCGAGCCCAAGTTGGCGCTGTACGTTGCCGATATTCGGCTCAACAAAGTAGAGCGCACCACGGTCGGCCGGATCTGATGAGAGAAGGCTCAGATCATACTGACCTAGCACGCGCCGAGCCATATAGCCAAGCAGGACACCCATCTGGGCGCCGACAAGTTTGCTGTTGAACGCACCCACGAGCAGAGCTAGAGCACCACGTGATCCCGCCTGGGCGTACAACGTCTCGATTGGCTCGAGCAGCTGCTCAAAGGATTTGAAATTGGCCTCGAGCCACTCACGGCGATCCTGAACGTAAACATGACTGATCGGCTCGGGTAGATCTACCCCGAGATACTCCGCAATCAGCGGCTCACTCTTCTTGACCAGGCGTAGATACTGCTCGTTACGGAACTCCCGTATAGCAACAGGAGCCCGCTCCCACTGCGAGACACGCAGTGCTGAAAGTCGCGCCTGCTCCCAGTCGATCAGCCGGGTATCCTGTTTCACCACCGAGCGGTTGCGCGAACCAATATAGCGGTGTGCTACCGCACCGGCAACCACCCCAAACAGCAGAATCAGCCCAGCCTGCTGTGGATGGGTGATGAGTTTCCTGAGCATGAGGATCCTTTCGCCTTTACGGGAGGTGGAGAGTCACCATCCACAAAAAAACCGACCCAGCCTTGGCACTACCAGACGGTCGCACTGGCGCAGCCGACATGAAACCATACCTCATAGTAACTGGAGTGTAGCACGCTTGGAGGGGCGCTGTCCACTCGTTTGACAGCCTCCCCGGGTGATGGTATACTGAGCAGCGTTGAGGGCCTGTAGCTCAGTTGGGAGAGCGCGACAATCGCACTGTCGAGGTCAGGAGTTCGAGCCTCCTCAGGTCCACGTTACTATAGCGGGCCCATAGCTCAGTTGGGAGAGCGCAACACTGGCAGTGTTGAGGTCAGCGGTTCGAACCCGCTTGGGTCCACCAGAGACAGGCAAGGGCCGTCGCTCACTTGAGCGGCGGCTCTCGTTTTCTGAACTGTTGGGAGAGGTGTGGGGAGCAAAGCACTACTTCCCCCTCCCATCCTTCCCCCGCTGGTGGGGGAGAGGCTTGCCCCTTGTAGCCTCCGGAGAGGTGGGGAAGGCAAAGCCTTCTACAAAAAACCTCAACCCAACTTTGCTACCAGCAGACTGTAAAGTCAGTACAGCCGAAGCCGAACCATTCCCAGGCACCATCGACGCAGCCGATTTCTGAAACACGCGAAACGTTATGTCTATTGCGATCATCGTCCACGGAGGGGCCGGGAATATTCCCGATGAGGAGATCGACCTGTACATCGCTGGCTGCCGTGCTGCTCTTGCGGCCGGTTGGTCTCTGCTCCAGAGTGGTGCCAGTGCACTGGATGCCTGTGAGGCCGCCGTGCGGATCATGGAAGATGATCCCATCTTTGATGCTGGTACCGGATCGGTACTCACCTCCCTTGGCACGGTTGAACTGGACGCAGCGGTGATGGATGGCCGTACCCTGCGTTACGGCTCAGTTGCCAACCTACGCCATGTGCGCAACCCGATATCGCTTGCACGACGGGTACTCGAAGGCCCAGCCACCTTCCTCGCCGGTGCTGGTGCTGAGGAGTTTGCTACCAGACATGGCCTGGAGCGCTGTGAGAATAGTGCGTTGATCGTCCCGCGTGAATATGCGCTCTGGCAGCGTCGTCGTGCCCAACCGCAGACGGCTGCGCTTGACCATGGCCACGATACAGTTGGTGCCATTGCCATCGATGCAGCAGGCAATCTTGTAGCTGCCAACTCGACTGGCGGTACCTTTTTTAAGCTTCCCGGACGGATCGGTGATACGCCTCTCGTTGGCTGTGGCCTCTATGCCGATGCCCGTGTGGGTGGCGCCGTCTGTACCGGTTGGGGTGAGGCAATTACCCGGCTTGCCCTGGCCCGCCGTGCTGTGGAGCTCCTTGAGCGTGGGATGGAACCCCAAGCGGCCGCCGATCTGGCCATCCACACCCTGGCGAACAGCGCCAATGATGGCCAGGGCGGGTGTATCATCCTCAGCCCTGACGGACGGATCGGGTTCGCCCGGAATACCCCCTATATGGCCTATGCTGCCTGCGTCGAGGGTAGTGACCCGATCTGGGGTTGCTGAGCAGAGTGGTCATCGACCCCGTTCGCGCTCAGCCAACGCGCATGCGCATCCAGCCTGAGGTATTGTGGAAGTTGACCACAGCACTCCCGGGGGGAACCAGCGCATCGCAGGCCTGCCGTAACTCATCGCTCAGCTGCATTTCAGCGACCGGGAGAATGGTCTGCAGCTGGTCAAGGCTCCGTGGTCCAAAGATAGGTGCCGTCACTGCAGGTTGATCTTTGACCCAGAGCAGGGCGAGTTGGGCTGGCTCCATGCCATAGGCCTGCGCCAGGGATACAAAGCGCTGGCCCACCTCAATTCCAGCAGCAGTCACTCGCTCAGCATAGATCCCTCCGCGCAGGGCGGCCCGTGAGTCGGCAGGGGGCAGGGTAGCATCACGGTAGCGCCCAATCAGCACACCCTGGGCCAAGGGCGACCAGGGGAGAATAGCGAGACCGTGGGCCTGGCAGAGCGGTACCAACTCATTCTCGATCCGACGATCGAGCAGATTGTAGGGTGGCTGCTCGGAGGCGTAGCGTGCCAGACCGCGCAACTCACTCACCATGAGCGCCTCCATCACTCGCCACGCCGGATGCGTCGAGCAGCCAATGTAACGAACCTTGCCTTGCCGTACCAGATCGCTCAGGGCGCCGAGCGTCTCCTCAACTGGTGTGGAGGGGTCGGGGCGGTGGATCTGGTAGAGATCGATGTAGTCGGTCTGTAGTCGGCGTAGCGAATCTTCACAGGCACGGAGAATGTGGCGGCGTGAGTTCCCACGATCGTTTGGCCCCGGCCCGGTTGGATAGTGGGCTTTGGTCGCGAGAATGAGCTCCTGGCGCCGACCAGTGGCGGCTACGATCCGCCCAATCATCGCCTCACTCTCACCGGCGTTGTAGATATTTGCGGTATCCAGCAGGTTGAGGCCAGCATCAAGGGCGCTCGCAATGATGCGACTCGCTTCGTCTTCAGGCGTCGGGTTGGCAAAATTCATCGCACCGATGGCGATCGGCGCAACCCGCAACCCTGTACGACCAAGCAGACGATACTCCATACGGTGTGATCCTTTTTGGCTGCGCCGGCGGTGCTGTCTGGCATTCCTAGGGTTAGGTTAGTCTGTTTGTGGAGGGCTACCGCCCTCCACGCCTCTCGCAAGGTGGTTGGGTTCTTTGTGGAGGGCCTCGCCCTCCACGCCTCCCACAAGGTGGAGAGCTAGCCCTCCACACGAAGCTTAATCGGCGGCGATCCGATCCTCGGTTTCGGTACCCTCAGGCTGCTCCTCGGCGACCTGACGTGCAGCGCGGCGGCGCAGGGCTAACCCGCCGGCGAGAGCGCTCACGCCCAGACCCGCCAGCCAACCCAGAGGAAGTGCAGGACCAGCCGTGTTCGGTAGCGAGGCCGGTACCGGAGCCGCTGGCGTCGTGGCGGCAGGTGCCCCTGAGACCGGTTGGCTCGCATCAGCACCCTGGGCAATACGACCGTCGGTGGTCGCACTGACCGGTGAGTTCGCGTTGATGTAGCGCTCGAGCATATCAGCCAGGATTAGCCCAGAGTCGACCGCGTCCCTCCCGCCGGCAAGGGCACGGTAGCCGTCGCCACCGGCAAGCATGAAGTTGTTGGTCACGACGCGGAAAGTTGCCGCCGGATCAACCGGCTGATTGTTAAAGGTCACCGTATTCACACGCTGACCGGCCGGTTTTGCCGGATCGAAGGCAAAGCGGAAGCCTGCGATCTGCGGGAAACGCCCAGCCCCCGTCTCCACCTGGCTGACCCCATTCTCCAGCGCCAGTTTGAGATCGGCTCCACTAATCGTGGTTAGGGCGAGCGTATTGCCGAAGGGTAGGACCTCAAGCACCTGACCCACCGTCACCGGACCAGCGGGGATCGAAGCACGGATGCCACCACCATTGGTAATCGCGATCTGTGCACCATCCTGGCTAGCACCCGCAAGCATCGCTTCGGCGACAAGATTTCCCAGGTTCGTCTCACGGGCGCGTACATCGTTCCGATTACCATTGAGCGCAACAGCCGCCTGGCCAATCACCCGCTTGCGGAGGTCATCGAGTGAGCGGCGGAAGACCGCGATTCGGTTCTCAAAACCAGGATCGGCCTCGAGGCTCGCCTTAACCTCAGTTGGGCGACCACGTATATCCACTACACGTCCCGCAGCATCGAAGCTCACCGTGATATCACCCAGCCAGCGTCCCCACTCCCAGGCGGTCACCACAACCACCGGACGTCCGTCAGGTCCAGCGATCAGTTCTGGATAGGAGGGCTTGGTCACCCCGTTCATCGGGGCGAGAGGGGTGTGGCTGTGGCCACCGATCAGCATCGCGATCCCGGGTACCTCACGGGCAATGCGGAGATCGGTGAGGAAACCGACGTGGGTCAGACCGATGATCTTGTTTACCCCCTGAGCTTGAAGCGCGGCCACCTGCGCCCGAGCCGATTCAACCGGATCGCTAAAGGTGAGCCCACCGGAACCAAGGGTCAACTCTGGGGTATCCTGGGGTGTCAGACCAAAGAAGCCGATCCGCTCGCTCCCCTTCTGGATCACCACGTTCGGACGGAACTTGCCCGCGATCGGCGAGCTTGACGGTGCGGTGATATTCGCACTTAGCACGGGGAAGGTTGCGCGATCCAGGAAGGCTGCCAACACTTCTGCGGGGCGGTCAAACTCATGGTTCCCAAGGGTCATCAGTTCATAACCCATGGCGTTGTAAAACTCGAGATCAGCCTGGCCATCAAACTGGTTGAAGTAGAGCGTTCCCTGAAAGACGTCACCCCCATCCACGAGGAGTACCGGATCGGGTGACTCCGCACGGATCTGATCGATCAGTCGTTTACGCCGTGAAACACCACCGTGGAGTGGCTTGCTTCCATCCATCACCGGCTCGATCCGGGAGTGGTGGTCGTTCGTGTGCAGAATACGTAGCGTGTAAGCCGGGGTGGTTTGAGCCAGAGCGATCCGATAGCCGCCATCAGCATAGACCCAGAGCATAGCTCCTGCGCCAAGCGCGACACTGCCCTTCAAAAAACTCCGACGCGAGATTTTGTCGTCCATACGGCGAGTCTCCTCCTTGGTGTGGTGGTGGAACACGCGCTGCTATCGTAAACGAGGCCTGGTGATTTGGCAAGGCGCTTTCGGCAACGCGCATGGGAACTTCTCTCCGCGGCGAGACGTTATACTCTTGTGGACGAAGGAGTTGGTAGCCGGGCCCCTACACCCACTTCGTTACTGCAACGCTCAGAGCGATCAGACAACTGGAGCCGTCAGGCTCTCCCACAGCCAGGAGCATGTATGGAAACTCGGAATGCAACGATCCTCGGAATGGTCGGAGGGGCTCTCCTCGTCGTGGCCCTCGTAGCTGGTGCCTTTGGCGCCGTGGCCCTTACCAACTCCGCTGCCGTACAGGCCCAGACTGGCGGTGTGACCGCGATGCGTCAGGTAACAGTGGTCGGTCAGGGGGAGATCCGCGTCACCCCGGATCAGGCCACGGTCCAGATTGCGGTGGAGACGAATGCTCCAACCACTGGCGAGGCGCTGGAGCAGAACAATCGTCAGTCCCAGACGGTCATCGACCAGATCAAGCAGCTAGGTGTTGCTGCTCAGGATATCCAGACTAGCGGTTTCAATATCTACGCTACCTACGATGCACAGGGGAGCAGCATCACCGGCTATACCGTCAGTAATACCGTCACGGTCACCATTCGTGACCTTGCCCAGACGGGTACCCTACTGGATCAGGTGGTTCAGGCTGGTGCGAACCGTGTCTACGGTATCAGCTTCGGGCTGAGCAACCCGGAAGCGATCCAGAACCAGGCTCGCGATGCGGCCGTGGCGAATGCACGTGCCCGCGCCGAACAGCTCGCCAAAGCTAGTGGCGTTATGCTCGGCAATGTCCTCGGCATCAGCGAGAATATCGGCGCTGCTCCGGCGGTGCCGATGGCCATGACGATGCGTAATGAGGCCATGAGCGCGGCGGCACCCGTCCCGGTGCAGGCGGGTGAGCAACTGGTCACCGTTCAGGTGCAGATTACCTACGAACTGCGGTAGGAGACGTTCGTGCTGGTGGAACCAAGACTGGTTAGGTTGTTCGTGGCGGGCTGTGCCCGCCAC
>CAIWUD010000557.1 GCA_903915775.1 uncultured Chloroflexota bacterium
ACCTGCCCCTGGGTGATCGTCGTGGTGGCGAGTGGGACGCAATCACCAGGGGTCTCGTGGTTCAACAGCGGCGCAACCTGGAAGCCTACGTGCAGGCGTTAGTGCTGCGCCTCCTCAACCAGCGTGATGATGCAGCGCTACTTGGTGGCGAGACAACCAGCCTCCTGCGCGCCAATCGGATAGGGTATGCCCTGGGCGCGCTGGGGCGGCTCAAGGATGAAACGAGGGGGTTTCTGCAGCAGACCCGCGAAAGATTCGGTGATACCCAGCGCAACTTAGGGCAGTTGCGCAGGGAGCTCGCTGAATTGGCGAACGCCCAACCGGGATGGTTCCGCAAGCCGTGTGCGGAATACCTGCGCAAGCTGAGAGAGGTGGCAGAAGCCGAGCGCCAACGCCTGCTCTTCAACTTGACTGATGCGATGGCGAGGGAGTTTGGTGGTGACATCACCGAGCGGGATCGCCCACCGAGTGTTCTCGACACCGCTATCAAGCAACTGACAACCTGGTTCGAGGGGCTGCGGAAGGTGCGCACGTTGATCGCTGAGGCGCGGACAGGTCATGAGAGTCAGCGTGCGGGGAAGTACGCGATTGAGTCCCGGTCGTACATTACCGATCGAAGGCGCTTCCCGGGGGCGGCAGCGGTTGAAGAGGGGCTCTATGCACGCTACCGACCGATCGTCTGGAAGAGCCTCCTCGGCCCCGATGCACAGAAAGACCCGGCCTTCAGTTGGGAGGCTAATAAGGATGGTGCCTATTTCGACTACAAGATCGTGACGAAGCATAAGCCCTTCCGGCTACACCCAGAGCGGCCCCTCGAGGAGTGGCCCATCTTTGCGGAGGCGAGTGGGCCGGAGGCGATCGCGGAGCGCTGGCGGGAGGGCGGTTTTCGGCTGATGGCCGAGCAGGTGCGCAACGACCCGCAGGCCCGCGTAGCCGACTACGTTCGTGATCTCTACAGAGATCCCGCGACACTGATCAATCGAGCCCTCGAGCCCAGAAGCCGTACGCTGGCGCAGTTGACAACCCCAGTCAGGCCAGATCAGCAGGAGTACTACCTTGCTGCGGATGACACCAGTCAGGATCAGCAGGTAACCGATTTCTACCGCTACTTTAGGGAGAATGGGCCACCCAGCTTTGTGCGGGCAGAGGGTGGGGTTGCCTGTACCTACGTGACCTTCTACCACGGCCTGCGGCTGGATCAGGTTCGCTTCTTTGCGGACAGTGAAAAGTCGTACCGAGAGGTAGGAAGGAACCAGGGCGCGCTGCACCTCTTCCTCGAAGAGCGCCACGCAGCGACCTATGAGGCGCAGCTTGCCAACTTCACTGACCGCAGTTGGTGGTTGCGGAGCGTACGGCTACACCCCGAGGTGGTGGTGGGTCTAGGGAAGCCGACACGTGTACGTGACTTTGCACTGGCACTGGTGGCGGGTCTGATCCAGGATGTGCGAACTGAGACTGGTCCTGAGCGGACGCTCCAGGTAGGTCAGCGCACGATCCAGCTAACTGACACGGGGAGAATCGTCGACTACGGCTTGATGGGCGACCACGACCGGGTAGCGGCGCGGCTATTGCAAGCCTTCCACGCCTACACGCTACTCGGGTACGGAGTTCCTGATATTGAGCTGAGGCGGTTTGGGATCCCGTATGACGCGGTGACAGAGGCGGTTAAGGCGTGGGTGAAGGAACAGCATTCCAACCTCACTCGGGAGCGGGCCGCTGAACTAGTCAAGGGGTGGGAGGGTGACGAGCAGAACATCGGTGCCCTCTTCAAGTCGGAGCGAGGGGATCGCCGTTTTCGCGATCTAGGTCTGGTGTTGGCGATCGAGCTTGCGGAGTGGCGTAAAACTTTTTAGGGCGTGTGCCTCTGGGGAGATGTGGAGGGCTACGCCTTCTACATCTCCCCTAACCCAGCCCTGGCGCCGCCAGCACGTCAAGCCGGCGCAGCCGAGATTGAAGCAGGCCTTAGTTTCCGGATAGGTCCCAAGTGATGACGCCCCAGGAGGAGCGTACCGATGGCACGTGTTCTCATCTTCTCTGATGTCCATGGCAACCTTGAGGCGCTCGATGCGGTGTTGGATCACGCACGCACGTTCGCACGCCCCGACCAGGTCTGGTGCTTGGGTGATCTAGTAGGCTACGGGCCCGACCCTGGGGCCTGTATCGATCGGGTGCGCAACGGCTTTGACGGGGTTCCTATTACGTGCATTCTCGGTAACCACGATGATGGCGTTATCCAGTTACGCCTCGGTCAGAGTATTGCCGAGAGTAGCGGTGTATCAGCAAGCATCTTCGAGAGTTGGCAATGGACGGCCAAAACTATTACCCGCGATCAGTTCGCCTACCTGCAGAGCCTCCCGCGGAAGTATGTGGTGAACCATTTACCTCAACCTGTCCTACTCGTCCATGCAGCTCCACCCGATGATATTGAGTCCTATCTGCTCACGGTACGTGCCGTCGAGGGGCGGCTTAGCGACTTCAAAGAGCGGCTCTGCTGTTTCGGCCATACACACCTACCCTCTTATTTCGAGTGTAGTCGCACCACGTTGGAGATCAGGCCGCGCCTATTTAGCGCATCTAGCCAACGCAAACGGCTCCTCGGCGAATCTATCCTGATCAATCCAGGCTCTGTGGGGCAACCACGTTGGGGAGAGCTGAGCGACGGTTCGATGGCTGCGCCCAACTCCGATCAGCGCGTGCAACCCTACCCGCGCGAGCTTCGTGGCGTGCCCAAAGCGACCTACATTTGGCTCGAGTTCGATGGCGAAGAGATCTCTGCAACCTGCCACTACATTGACTACAACACCACGGCTACGGTGAACAAGCTCAAGGCACTCCGTACCGCACCAAAACCGTTCGATACTCCGCAGCGCTGGCTCAATCGTCTCACCACAGGGCTGCGTTAGCCGCCACAGACCCTCTTGTAACGCTCTGTCGTGATCACTCCTACGAACTGTTCAGTATCTCTATACACCTCGATAGGGAGTATCAACTATGTCCTCTGATATGTTTTCTGAAGAGCAACGTAAGACGATATACGAACATTTTGAGTTACTGGATGGGTTAGGTAACGGGCGGCGCTATGGGGAACTTCAACAACAGCTTGAGCGGGAACTTAACCGCTCGCTCATCGAGGATATTTTCAAATTTGTTGATCAAATTGAGATGGAGGGAGAACATTCTGAAAATGTCCGAAGAGATCTGCAAGATCTTCGAGATGTTCTTGGTAAAACGACTTTTATTGAGATACGGCCGGGTGAGCAGTTAGTTGATGCGGTACTTCGAGCTGCTTGTGGTAATCGTTTTCGTGATCTCAACCTGATCCAGAGTGGGGCGATCGCCAGTGGCTATGTTGGTATAGACACAACATCAAACCAAAAAATTATTTTGAAGCTTCCTGCTGCGAAAGACCCGGCAGGAAGTAGTGTTTGGTCATCTATTGATCTGCTTAAGCGCGCTTCGACAAGTATTCAGCGCGAAGAACAAATACTCAAACAGATCTACCCAGTCCTGTCAAAGACACCAGGGAGCGCCCACCCGATCGCGCCGGTGAGTGGAGGCGTTGTGCAGTTTTCTGGGCACCCAGCGGTGCAGTGGACGGCACAGCGCTTTGCTGTAGGGCAACGCCTCTCTGACGGCATGCTCCCCATGGCGGGCAAGAGTGAGCCAACGGCGCTCACCATCCTTAGCCAGGTAACAACCATGGTACTGCAGCTCTTCGAGCTCAGGGTGGCTCACGGCGACCTCAAACCTGACGCCCTCTTCTGGGATTCCCAGCAGAAGCAGGTGCAGGTGATTGATTGGAACAGTTCACGTACCAATCTCAGTGCAGATGATCAACAGAGTGAGTTCGAAATTGTGCGCCGCCTTGTCATCACACTCCTCGGCGGCCTGAGCGAGGATCGGCTAACGCTCCGTGGCCTCTTCTTTGGCCCCACACCGCCCGATCTCAGCCGTGGAGCGCGACTGCTCCTACTACGTCTGTCCGACAGTGCTACACCTCGTCCATTCAAGACCGTCGCTGAAATCGATGCAGCACTCAAGCAGTTGGAGAGCATCTGGAGTGCTACTCCAGTTCCTCCTCCCAGACCAGATGATCAACTCAATCTCCTCTCAGTAGCGCTACAACGTGGTCAAGAGACAGCGGAGCTCGCGGAGAGCATTCGTCAAAACTACGCCGATACCTCTCAAGTGGCACTGACCCACCTGAGGGAATGGCGAAACCGTGACTGGCGTGCTACATATGAGCGCCTGCTGCTTGAACCAGCACTACTCCTTCCCGATAGTGTGCCATTTGGCGTATTCGCACTGTTTTTCCACGCCTGGGTCGATCTCCAGCCTAGGAGTAGTGATCCGCTGCTCGAACCACTCGTTGATGCAATGTTACGGCGTGGTGATGTAGATGAACTCATCCCTCCTCTACAAGCTGGTAGGACTGACGCCACTTCGCACCTGCTGCAGCTACTGGTAGAGACGGTCCGTGCGGACAAGCAGTTAGGAGCGGCCGCTGCGTTAGTCGAGCGTAATGCACTACAAGACGTACCACAGGCCAGGCAACTCCTTGGTGGAGCTCAACTCCTCAAGAGTACACCGCTGTACAAAGTGGTGAGTCAGCGTATCGATCAGGCCGAACGAACTATCCGCAGCCTCCAGCTTGCCATGAGTGAACTCCAGGCCCTTGAGAAGCAGCCGGAGAAGAGCACGGCAGATCAGCAGCGCATCTACGCACTGCTAGAGCAACTTGTTGCCTCAGGTGTTGCGACCAAGAGTCAACTGGTTGAGCAACATGAGCGACTGAAGCAGGTAGATGTCTATCGTGGCTGGTTGCAACCTCCTCAAAGGCTTGCCGATCTCTGGCGTGAGCGCAATCGTATCGAACCCCTTGCTGTCGATCTTGCGGCTGAAGTAGCAAAAACGTACTATCAGATGGCCATCCAGCGATTCGAGACTCTGTTCACTGCGGGATCGATCGACCTGGAACATGTAGTGCTGATAGCAAAGGGCTTCGAGGAGCTAAGGCGGTTTCGTGCAACCCCATCCGCGATCCGCAGCCAGGCTGAACGTTACGCAGCAGAACTACCAGGGATTGCTCAGACCCTCAAGAGCCTGGACGAGCAGCCAAACCTGGATGAGCGACCAAGCCTGGACGACACCGGTCAATCTCCTTTGTATGCCACACTTGCTGATACAGCGAGGCGGATCAAGACGCTTCAGCAGTGCGCAGCGGAACAGACCGACCATCTCGACCAGGTGGTAGCGGTGCTGAACGAAGCTGTTACCCCAACGCATGGATCGTTTGTGGCAACATTCGCACGCTACGACGAAGCCATCCGTAAACAGGCCGGTGCGCTGTTGGTGAAAACGATCACGACCATAATGGAGAGTTCGGCGGATGACGTAGCAATTGGGCCTGCAATCGATATGCTAGCTAGTTTGAATGCTGGAGAAGCTAGTCGTCTCAATAGAATGTATACCGGCCGGCAGCAGGAGCGGCTGCGGCAGGATATTGATAGGGCATCAGAGCAACTCTTTACGCTCTATGAGATTGTTGACGGCGCAGTCGAGCGAGCAATCAACAGGCCTGCTGATTTGGGCGCTGTAGCGATCAGTCGTCCCAGCGGCATGCGCATGGGGCGGCAGCGAGAACAACTGCGACAGGATGTCGATAGCTTATCAGAGCAGATCTCTACGCTGTACCAGATTATGGTTGAGGTGAGAGAGCAGATCCAGTCAGTGCGCAGCCGTACGCAACCGCAGCAACCTGCTCCCACACCAGATCCGGTAGGCGTTGAGGAGGTGGTACCACAACCTGCTCCCACACCAGATCTGGTAGGCGAGGTGGTACCGCAACCTACTCCCGAACTCGATCAGGTAGGCACCGAGGAACCACGGCAACCTACTCCCGACCCAGGCTCTAAGCCCAAAATCGGCGATCTGATGGAAACTTTCCGTCGGAAGCTTGTGCGTATTGTACCAACTGGGTCACAAGCGCGATTCTGGTATCTCCTTGTGGCATGCGTAGTTGTTGCCATACTTGCCATCGTTGGATTGGTTTTTCTGTTCCTTACAGGGATGCTTTTTTGAGGAGCGACAGCCATGGATAACACCACTCTTAACGATATTATCAGGTACGGCAGCATGGGACGCTGGAACAGAGGTACCTTTGATGAGCAGAAGACTAAGGAGCTGCGAACATTTCTTCTAGAGCGTTTGCCACAGCTGCAAGCCCCTGAAGAGGCTGAGCGTTATAGGCAGGAATTGGAATTGATCGTACTCACTGCTGATCCAGAGCGGCAGCGTGGAATATTCTTCGCAGCACGTGCACTAGCTAGTGATGCCACGGCACTGCTGATGACGCCAGTTCCCACTGCTGACCCGGTTGCTACTCCTGCCGGTGATCATCCTGGTTCAGAGACCTACCTGGATCGGGTAGTTGAACTACCTGATGAAGGTGATGACTCCAAACTGGTCGCCGACCTTGCTGATGATAATTTGGGTCTAGAGGCCCTGGAGCAGGCTAAAAACTATCTCGAACAGAATCTGATCGACAGGAGTAGGGCATCTCTGGAGACGGCGCGGTCACTACTAAACGGCGATACAGCGTACGAACCACAGTTTGAACAGATTGAAGGACAGATCAGGGCGCTCCAAAACGATATTCCACTACTACAGCAGCAGATCGCAGAGCCGATGGCGGTCTGGCTGCGCGATGGGGAAGCGGGGGTGGGGCGCTGCAGAGAGCAGTTAGCCGAGTTAGGGGAGCTGTTTGGGCCCGACGATCCCCGCATCAAAGCGCTACGCTCACAGCTCGATGGAGCTGTGGAGCGGTGGCGATCTGTTGCAGTGAAGGTTGAAAGTTTGCGCGAGCTCGAAGGAGATGCCCTTGAGGCTGTCATTAGCGAACTGAGGGACCTGGTTCCAGCTGATCTTCCTGATCTGATTCAGGCCAACAAACGTCTCGAAGCATACAAAGCTGAAAGGGAGAGACAGCGTCTTGAAGAGAGCAGAAGAGCGAGTATCGCCGCCGCGATAGCACGCGGACGTGAGCTCAAAGCGCGTGCTGATAATCTGTACGACGACATCAGTATCGATTCTTCCACGATCACCAACCTACGAGAGGAGCTCGATCAAGCCACCTTTGAATCGATCGTGCCAAAGGAAGAGAACCCTCTTGATGCAGAGACGTTTGACTACTACGATCTCATCTTTGCGAACCGCTTCCGTGAGCTCAACATCTTGTCGGAAGAAGAGGCGGCGGTCGCAACGATGCTCAACGCTGGTGAGTTGGCCAAAGCCTACAAGACACAGTTACAGATAGTGTCAAAGCTTGAGCGCGAGGATGTAACCAACCTTGAGCTCAACAAGGCCAAAACGAAGCTTAACGAGATCGAAGAGCGGCTCCGCAGGCTTCTCGAGACTGATGTTCGTGAGACGACAGCTAGGATCAACAAGGACTTTATCGTTCCCAAACGTTATGATCAGCTCGAACAACCGCAAGAAGATCTTAAAGCCCTGCGGGACCGGATCAAAGAGGCCGAGCTTTCCATCGATGAAAAGCTTGAGCAAGAGCTAGCCGATCTTGAGCGTAGTGTCAATCAGTTTGCTGCAAAGGATGGGCGTGCCAAAGCAAGCCTACAGCAAGCTGTTCGACAAGCTCAGGATAAATATTTTGTTGAGGCATTCAAAAGTCTTGATGACGCAAAGGAAGAGGCGTCATGGCGATCGAGTGAAGTTGACAGGCGGCGGGGGGAGCTACAGACGCAGTGTGCCCTTCACATCGATGAATCACTACAGAGACTCTCATCATACGTGCGCTCTGGAGACGAAAAGAGCAGTCTTACGTTGATGGATTCGTTGGGGCCGCTACCCCTGAGCGAAGAACAGCGCATACGCTTGAGTGGGCTACGTGAGAGTGTCAATCAGCAGAGGATCAATCGTGAGCAGGTCGAGAAGTTTAGGAAGGAGGTTGAATCGCTCCTCGAGCAGACGAAGAGTGGCAAAGATCTCGATAGGGTAGGTGCGCAGATCGGCGGCTTGCGTACACGGCTCGGTCCTCGTGACATGCCTAATCTGCCCGGCGAGACTTGGAATGAGTTCGATGATGCACTCAGAACTGCAGAACAGCGCATTCATTATTGGCAGGAGTATGTCAAAAAACTGCTCGAAGCGCAAATGTCAGCAACAAATGGTGATCAAGCAGGCGTGCGCAGAGTTTTTGATGATATTCAGCAGCAGTTAGGCGCTCAAGGATACCTACCTATTCATAAAAATCGGTTAGAACTACTTGATTTAGCTACCAAAGCAACGCTTTCAGAGCGCATCCGTGCTCGAATCGAAAGGATTTTTGGTGCAATCGTGGCAGGTGAGCCTGTAACAGCCAGTGAGATTCGAGACGTAATTAGATTAGCGTCTGTGCTACCGCCACCGGGTGATGAATGGATTAGAGAGCGGTGTAAAACACTCAACCAGCATATACTACCACCTTACACAGCGCGCAGTGCACTGAAAGCAGCAATTGATAGTAAAGACTTTGAGCTTTTTGATCGCACGTGCGAAAAATTAGATCCCACTCTGCGTGAAGACGAGTCGATCGTCCAGCTTAACAGAGAGCGTTGGGTATTACAGGAGGGGGTCGAGTTTCAGGTAGCCCTCAGAACGGTATTACAAAGTGTAAGACCTCACTTCCAGTCTGCTTGGGAGAATCCTCAAGAGTTTCAGCAAGCTATCGCCACCATCGAGGAGTTTGCCGAGAAACTACCACCACAGAGGCATGAGGGTAGTCCCCGACTAACGACGCTAGCTATCGCACAACTTAAGTCGCTCAGTAGGCTCTTGAAGCAGGCCCAGGAGACTAGCGACTTCTCCGATGCTCAGATGAGAGCCGAACAGGCGCGAGTGATGATTCCGGTCAGTCCTCTCGTATCTACGAATCCGCTCTACCCCTACACCGATGATCTGAGCCCCTTACGGGAACTACTCGATGATCTACTGCGCATTCTCCCTTATAGGATCGAGGATGAGAAGAAGCGACAAGAGGAGTTCAATAGTGCTGAAAGACAGTATCGGAGTGTGGTTACAAATGAGAGCGACGCGTTTACACGCGAAAAGTTAAAAGTCGTAAGACAACGTTTTAATGAGCTCGGAAGTAGGAGTTTGGATGGCAGTGTTTCAGATCCACGTGTTATTCTTTTCATTAAAAAAATTAATGATATTCTTAATGAAGCCCAGAATACACGTAAGTCTAGCTATATTGACACCATCAACAATATTATCCGCCTCCTGGAGCGCATCGATGAGTGTAATAAGCTATTTTTGGAAGATCCGGTCGGTGCACAGGAACCCGTTGATCGTAGACCTAGAATCGAAAAAGAGTTGGCGGCCATCAAGCAAGAGTCTGCTGCCATCTGTGCGCATGAGCCGGGCAATTTATGGCTTGGGGTGAGTGAGTACCGGCGTTACTCTACAAAAGAAAAGCGTGCGAATATTGCGACCACACTTAGCAAAGCAGATAAGTGGATCAAGGAGTATGATGAGGTAGCGAAGAGCCCGAAGATAGCGGACATGGATAGTGCTATAGCAGAAGGAGAGGAAATTGACCGCGAGCTGCAGCTAATATTGAAGGATCCAGAACGCTCTGATCCTGCTGCTGGGATGGTAGAAATTTACGATCACGTATCGCAGCGCTGTGGAGAGATTGGTACCAAGATTGGGGAGTTAAAGAGAGTTCGTGATGCACTAGAGAAGAGCAGACAACGAAGACGTTTGCGATCTAGGCTGTTGCTGATTACTATCCTGGGCGTGGTTGTGGTGCTATCCGTTCCTAGGATGCGAGATAGGGTATTTCTTGAGGCAACCATTGCCCTGGTAGGTACGATTACGCCGACCCCAACGCCAACCACTCCCCCGGAGCAGATCGCTGCTGCAACAGCGGATGCGCGTGCAACTATCACTGCTCAGACGCCTACCGTCACGCCCACCCCAACCCCAACGCTCACCCCGACGCCCATTCCACCCCAACAGGCGATCGTTATTTATCCTGGGCAGATTAGTGTGCGCTCACGCCCTGATCTTGGCCTTAGCCGCATGACGTCGCTCATTGCTGGGGATGATGCCATTCTCACCGCCTTCAGTGATACGGCGGATGGGGTGCGCTGGTATCGGATCGATATTCCAGCTAAGAATCTTGCTGGTGTCTGGCTGCTCGCTGAGGCTGATAACGGCAGAGGCCAGATTTACCCCACGCTCCGCTTTATCGACAACAATGGTGAGCTTCGCCGCGAGCTGGAGATACCATACCAACCCTGAGGTTTGGTTCAAAGAGTTTGAGGAGCTGGCTGTGGATCACCGAACCTGGCTGAACTATCGGAACCAAGCGTTTCTCGTACTAGTCAGCATGGCGCTTGGGTTTTTCGTACCGGGCAGTTCAGCCGCTGCACCAGCTCACTCCCCTACCCAGCAAAGTGCTGAGCGCCTCTGCGCACGGCAACCAGCCGCTGGAACGTCGCAGCGTGTGCTCATCCTTGTTGATGGGATCGATACTTCTGCAGAGAGCCGTGAAGATTTAGTCGAACGTTGGAAAGGATTGACAGATAAAGTAAAGGACATTTATAGCTTTTTTGTCTACTTTAGCTATGATCGTGAAACGCCAGATCGTTATCAGAAAGAAGACACCTTCGAGAGTATCTTTGGCCACCATGAACCGCTGTTAGCCGACTATGTACGAGATTGTCATCAACAAGGGGGTATGGGGATCGATATTGTTGGCTATAGCCTCGGAGGGGTAGTGAGTTTAGAGTATATCAAAGAACACGGTTTTACTGACCATAGAGGGTGGGTGCAGCATGTTATTACCCTTGGCTCTCCTATTAATGGTTTAGATCTTGTGAATACTGCATCTTTATACACCAAAGCCGGATATTTAATTAACAATAAATTATTGGGCAGTTCCGCAGCAAAAGAGTTAGAATATATGTACGCTCAAGAAAATAGATATGATTTTAATAAAAGTAGCATCGAAAATCTTTATACTAGAGGGGTTGAGGTATATACTCTGTCAAACGGACAAGATTTATTTGTTCTAGATAAAAATTCTACGATTAGTGGTTTTGAAAATATATTTAATTTAGGTAATTATCTGCTTTCTATAAACGTTTTCAAAGATTTTTCAGAACGAGTGGGACATGCTCAAATAATGCAGATGCACAAATACCCAGAAGTTGTTAAAAAGCTGCATGCCATCTTATACAGCGTGCCCAAAAGCTCTCGCTTAATTGAAATAGTTGGAAGCCCGGTGGTACTGAAACCTGGCGAACGGAGCTCAGTGGTTATAACGATCCAGAATACAAGTGTCATGACGTGGACTATTCCAATGACGATGTTGATCAATGTTGATACACCTCTGGTAGCCGGTTCTAAACCCAATCCTCTCTATCTCACTCCTCGTGCACCAAATCCTCTCAATCCCATCGATCTTGCTGTTAGGAGCTATCTTTCAACTGAAGTACCTCCCGGTGGGTTGACCAAACTGAAGATCCCGGTAAAAGCTCCAGAGTTTGCGGGTGTGTATGAGGGTGAGCTACGGGTTGCATTTGAAGATGTTACCTTTGCTGACCCGATTCCAATCAGGGTCGTCGTAGCACCCGCTGGAAGCGATGCAGAATTTGTGGAGATGCTCCAGGCGATGGTTGACGAACAATCGGCCAACGCTGAGAAAGCCTGGGAAGATCTTAGGCAGCGGCTCGTTACGTACATTTTTGAGGAGTCGCAGCGACTCGCTGCGCGCTTTTTTGAAGCCTTGCTGCAACTTGTTGCGCGTACTTTTGAGGAGCTCTGGCGTGAATTTTTGCAGCCTTTTGTACCATGTGGCATGGTGCCCGCTGCCCTTGCCATGTCGTTGAGCTATGTCTGGTGGTACAGACGCAGACCGTGAGGAGGGAGCGTGAGCGAACAAGCCCCAGACTCGTCCCGCCAACAAATCAGCGCCTACCTGCGATCGGCGTGGCTGGGTCATGGGCAACTGCGTCCTCGCGGCTCGGTGTTGTTTGGCATTCTAGCCCTTGCCATCGCAAGCCTGATCTACTCGGTTTCACTTTCAGTCCTCAGCTGGCCGCCAATTGCGTTCGTAGGTTGGGGGTTGCTGCTTTTAACGGGCCTGGTCGGATGGCTAGGGCTACGCAGCTTATGGCGAGCCGTTCGCAGGCTTGGGCTGCGCGGGTTGCTCATCCGTGCAGGGGTGGCTTTTGTTGTCGCAACAGTGCTCATCGCAATGCTTGTCCCTTCGGACAAAAAGGGCATCGCGCATATTCTGGGAAGTATGGGGAGTGTCCTGAGTTGGGTGGGTGAGCGTTTAGACGCTACATGGACAACACTCCTCAATGCACCCGGTGAGATGGCTTTTATCGTGAGTGGGAGGCGACCACCTCTGCGTGTGCCTAGTGTGGAGTGGGAAGGTAACGTTCCACCGACCCCTATAACCATGGAGTTACTCTCACAACCACCGGGCGGTCCCGCACCTGAAGCGACCAGTCAGGCAGCAGTTCCAACACCACCCGACTCATTGAGTGAGCCAGGCCAGTTGTCGGTAGGCATAACTGCTCGCGTGGCTAAGACTAATGGTTCCAATCTGCGCATCCGCTCTAAACCATCACCGCAAGCTGCGATCGTTGCACGGCTTGCAGAAGGCACTAGGGTTACCATCCTCGAAGGTCCAGCGGAGTACGAAGGTCTGGTCTGGTGGAAAGTACGCACCGAAGCCGTTGAGGGTTGGTGTGCGGCAGACTTCTTGGTTCCTGCTGAGTAGGGTAAGCTCGGTGTACTACTCCCCTGTAAGGCACAGGAGCTAGTACCACTACCACTCTGAGGTCGATGATGGGCTACCCATGGCGCACCCTTAGCCGCTACGCACGCGCTCTGCTACCTCTCATCCTTCTGCTCGCACTCGGAATTATCGGCGTCAGATGGATTTTTAACCTTCCCCTTGTACGCGAAGCAGTGCAGGCAGTTGTACCGCTACCAACGAGTAGCGTCCCAGATATGCCACAGCTTGCGACACCTAGCCCAACCTTGGTGCCACTTAGCACGCCCGCCGGATCGCCACCTCAGAATGGAGAACAGGCAGCCGTGCAGACGGAGCTCGTAGCGCTGATCGGCGAAGTGATAGCATCTACTAACCGCGCCAGGACGGAGCATGGGTGTAGTGTGATGGTGACAGGTAACCCCCTACTCCACCAGGCCGCACAGCGCCATACCGAGGACATGGCGCGCCGCAGCTACTTTAGCCATGTTAGCCCCGACGGTGAGAGTGCCGATGATCGCATCAGCACGACCGGCTACCGCTGGAGGGAAGTCGCGGAGAATATTGCCGCTGGCTACCCTTCACCAGATGCCGTTGTAGCCGGCTGGATGAATAGTCCGGGGCACCGTGCAAACATTCTCAACTGTCGCCTGACCGAGATTGGGGTCGGCTACGTAGCTAATCCTGACGCCACTAATCCAACATATCGTTATCTCTGGACACAGGTTTTCGGTGTGCCTCAATGAAGCAGTGCGGGGCTTGTGAGGAGGTGTGAAGCGCAAGATATACAATCTCCCACCCACCATGGGGATCCATGGCGTCCGTAGCCTACTCTGATTGGCGGTGAACCATCGTTCGGCTCGGCCTACTTTCACCCTACTCGACTTCGGCGGTGCCAACTTGACACGCTGGCGGAATCGGGGCTGGGTTGGGTCTTTTTGTGGAGGGCTGCGCCCTCCACGCCTCCCGGAAGAGTGTCAAGCTCGTTTGAACCGTGCCTCATGGTGGGAGGCTGCGCCCTCCACCACAGCTCCCTTCTCCTTTTCAGCAAACGGAGTGCCTGTCATGAAAGCAACAAACATCTCCTCAAAGTCGCGGCTCGTTGCCCTCCTCTTGTGTGGCTTTCTTGGCCTTCTAGGTATACATCGGTTTTATGTCGGTAAGATAGGTACCGGCATTGTGCAGTTACTTACAGCAGGCGGGCTTGGTATTTGGGCATTCATTGACTTTATCCTAATCATAGTCGGCTCGTTCGAGGATAGTGAAGGTCGGCGCATTATCCGCTGGGTTGAACCTGACTCTATGTAAGCCGGGTAGAGAGCCATCGCATCCGATGAAGATGGGCGGGTCTGTGAGGGTTGCCTCCTTCCAGACCCCTCGCGTGCGCTGCAGGTCGTCACTTCTCAGCCATCCTCCCTATACGAAGGAGTGTAACTATGCCAGGTCTCCCTGCCCTTATCATTGGTGTCGGTGGCACAGGTCTCAAGGTCCTCCAGCGCGTCAAAGAGCGTCTGATCGAGACCTACTACGGCTCCGTCCCCCCCCAGATCACTCTCCTCGGGTTTGATACGGCCCCCCAGAGCCCAGCCGAAAATTTCTGCGGTGTCCAACTCTCCCAGCAACTCTCGAATAACGCGATGGCGGAGATGGCCTTGATCCAGACCGATCCCGCCTACACGATGGACGATGTGATACGGGATAGTGCTGGAAGACCAGAGTGGGAGTGGCTGGAACGCGACAAGCTGAGCGATGTGCTTACCCCTAACAGGTTTCGGTTTCGTCCCGTTTTAAACAGGTTTCGTCCTGTTGGGCGCACCGCTCTGTTTCTTAACTATGCTAAGGTAAGGGAGAATCTAGAAAAAGCGATGCGGCAGGTCATGCAGCCGTGGGACGTTGGTAGGGACGATGAGCACCGGTGGATCAGACAGAAGCGCAATATCTTCATCGTCGGCTCCTTCGCCGGTGGAACGGGAGCAGGAGCCATCCTCGACATCGCGGCGCTCATTCGCTCCCTCAAGGCAGGTAACCCGGCCTTTGTCGATATTCAGATGATTGGGATCATCGTCTCGCCAAACTTTTTTGCGGATGGGAGGGTTGATGAGGCGAGCCGTCTTGTCGCCAACAGCTACGCTGGCCTGCGCGAGCTCGACCGCTTCATGCTCGCGCATGATGCCATGACGCCCTACCGCTTCACGGGCGGGGACGGTCAAGTGGTCACGATGGACGACACCCTCTTCGACCTCTGCTACCTGGTTGATACACACGACTACAACGGCACCCCTGCCGGGCCTTCGCCCGAACTCGGGGCGCTCCCAGCCATCGCCGACCTGATCGTCGCCCATACGGATCTCAACCTGGGTCTGAGGCTCAATGCGGCTCACCTCGCTGTGCGTGCGAGATATGCCATTCCGCCACTATCCGACGATCCTGACCGGACCCTCCGCCTCTTCAGCAGCTTCAACAGCAACACGATCATCTTCCCCCGCGAAGATGTGGCACGCTCACTCAGCTACCAGCTCCTGATCGAATTCATTGACACCCATCTGGTTCCCACCGGGCCGGATGGCAAGCCCGTGGTACCGCAAGAGCCCGTCGCGGCGGGTGGGCTCCTGGCGTATCTGGCAAATCCCAACCCGAGGGCTGAGCAAGAACAGGAGATGCAGATCGGGCGGATGGACATGGGACCCTTCATCCGTTCCCTCCTGACGAAGGCTGCAGGCGGACCCTATGACACCGCCTTGGATACGGTCATGGCGTGGTTAGTTGAGGATGCAGAAACGCGCCGGGAGGCTGCTGAGGATATCCAGCGCTCTATCGATCGCATCCTCACCCTCGCACCTACCGGTGGTAGGCTGGCCCCCTGTGTGGCCGCGGGAGAAGGTTGGCTCGAAACCTACCTTGGCCCCCTTGTTGATGCGAACCTGCCCCTGGGTGATCGTCGTGGTGGCGAGTGGGACGCAATCACCAGGGGTCTCGTGGTTCAACAGCGGCGCAACCTGGAAGCCTACGTGCAGGCGTTAGTACTGCGCCTCCTCAACCAGCGTGATGATGCAGCGCTACTCGGTGGCGAGACAACCAGCCTCCTGCGCGCCAATCGGATAGGGTATGCCCTGGGCGTGCTGGGGCGGCTCAAGGATGCAACGAGGGAGTTTCTGCAGCAGACCCGCAAAGTATTCGGTGATACCCAGCGCAACTTAGGGCCGTTGCGCAAAGAGCTCGCTGTGTTGGCGCACGCCAGAGAGGGATGGTTTCGCAAGCCGTGTGCGAACTACCTGCGCAAGCTGAGAGAGGTGGCAGAAGCCGAGCGTCAGCACCTGCTCTTCAACTTGACTGATGCGATGGCGCGGGAGTTTGGTGGTGACCTCACCGAGCGGGATCGCCCACCGAGTGTTCTCGACACCGCTATCACGGAACTGACAACCTGGTTCGAGGGGCTGCGGGAGGTGCGCACGTTGATCGCTGAGGCTCAAACAGGTCATGAGAGCCAGCGTAAGGGGAAGTATGCGATTGAATCCCGGTCGTACATCACCGATCCAGCTCGCTTCCCGGAGGCGGTAGCGGTTGAAGAGGGGCTCTACGCACGCTACCGACCGATCGTCTGGAAGAGCCTCCTCGGCCCCGATATACAGGGTGAGCCGGCCTTCAGTTGGGAGGCTAAGAATGGTGCCTATTTCGACTACACGATCGTGACGAAGCATAAGCCCTTCCAGCTACACCCAGAGCGGCCCCTCGAGAAGTGGCCCATCTTTGCGGAGGCGAGTGGGCCGGAGGCGATCGCGGAGCGCTGGCGGGAGGGCGGTTTTCGGCTGATGGCCGAGCAGGTGCGCAACGACCCGCAGGCCCGCGTAGCGGGCTACATCCGTGCGCTCTACGGGGATTCCGCGACACTGATCAATCGAGCCCTCGAGCCCAGAAGCCGCGCGCTGGCGCAGTTGATGACCCCGGTTAGTCCGCAGCAGCAGGAGTACTACCTTGCTGTGGATTACACCAGTGCGGATCAGCAGGTAGTTGATTTTTACCAATACTTTTGGGATCAATGGAGAAACGTCGGACGACACAGCTTTGTGCGTGCAGAGGGTGGAGTGGCCTGTAGCTACGTAACCTTCTACCACGGCCTGAGGCTTGATCAGGTTCGCTTCTTTGCGGAGAGTGAAAGGTCATACCGAGAGGTAGGAAGGAACCAGGGTGCACTGCACCTCTTCCGCGAAGAGCGCCACGCAGCGACCTATGAGGCGCAGCTTGCCAACTTCCGTGACCGCAGTTGGTGGTTGCCGAGCGTACGGCTACACCCCGAGGTGGTGGTGGGTCTGGGGAAGACGACACGTGTACATGACTTTGCACTGGCACTGGTGGCGGGTCTGATCCAGGATGTGCCAACTGCGACTGGTCCTGAGCGGACGCTCCAGGTAGGTCAGCGCGAGGTTCAGCTAACTGACACGGGGAAAATCGTCGACTACAACGAGATGGGCGACCACGATCGGGTAGCGGCGCGGCTATTGCAAGCCTTCCACGCCTACACACTACTCGGGTACGGAGTTCCTGATATTGAACTGAGGCGGTTTGGGATCCCGTATGGAGCGGTGACAGAGGCGGTTCTGGCGTGGGTGAAGGAACAGCATCCCAACCTCACCCGAGAGCAGGCCGCTGAACTAGTCAGGGGGTGGGAGGGTGACGAGCAGAACATCGGTGCCCTCTTCAGGTCGGAGCGAGGGGATCGCCGTTTTCGCGATCTAGGTCTGGTATTGGCGATCGAGCTTGCAAACTGGAGTAAAACTTTTTAGAGCGTGTGCCATTGAGTAAGCCTGCCGACCTTCAGCGGTGTCAAGGCCGTCTTATCGGGGAAGGTATGGTTCAGCAGACAGGAGAAAGCCCATGTGGATCTTTACCAAGCACGGATTCTTCAGTGCGGTTTGTGCCCGGCGTGGAGGTGGCGAGCACGGACAACCTATCGATCCAAACCGCATCATGATCCGGGCGCGGCTCCGTACCCACCTCGAAGCCCTGCAGAATCGGTTTCCCGATCTGCTTGGCGACCATGAGATTCAGGAGTTCGCCGGAACCGACTATGCTTTCCGCATCTTCGTTGCGAAGTCGGCATGGTCGAAGGTGCTGAGCGATCTGGCTGAGGAGACCGACTACGATAACTTCAAATCTGAAGTTGCCCGCTGTCAGGGAGAGACGGGAGCGGCTTACGAGCGTTCGCTGCATGACGTATGGTCGGTGATGTACAGGCTACAGCGGTGATCGAACGTAGGTGCCATGGAACAATCGGTTGCAGCAGCTAGTACTGCGCGTGCCAGTGCGACGGATCCAAGCCTACGGATCGGTGCGAAAAGCTGCGCATATCGGTGAACTCAGACGTTTGGCGAAAGGGGAAATAGCGCGCATGCGAACTTTGGATACACCAGCCACGCCCAGTTACGCGATCATCATTCCCGAGGAGACCTTGGCTCGTGCTAACGACTATCTACAAATGTTATGGGTCGGCCGCGCACGACCCGGGGCCCTGCTCCTTGATAAGCTCGAAGGTACGGATGTTCGAACAGTGACGGGACTGGAACTGCTCGGCAAGCTCTTCGACACCAAGCGGCCTCAAATCTTTGCCGAGATGGCGGTGGGTGGAGATGGCTCCGACTGGAGCCTGACCGAACTCGGCCTGCTCGGTGATATCTCCATTGCAACGCCGGTGACCGTCTTCGATGACGGCAACCACAACGCCCCAACACCACACGAACCAGCCTTTCCCGGCATGCTGATATTCACTCCTGGTGCTCTCCTCTGCAACGGGCGAGGTCATACGCCAGCAGACTGGAACGAAGCAACCGCACCTGATGGTCGGTTATCGACGGAGGGCTACTACGGCCTCTACCGACGCAGGTTGCTCCCCGTCTTCCGCTATATCAACGACCATGCGCACAAGCCACGATCTGGCTTCGTGACCGTGCCTGGCCTCGGCTGCGGGCAGTTTGCCGGTTCATTCCGCGGTCAACTTGGCACACAGCTCCAGGAGGTTCTACAGAGGCTCCTGATTGAATACGGCGCTTCCTTTCCCAATCTCAAGGCCGTATACTTCGACCCCTACCACGAATGCGAGAACGTACGCCGAGAGATCCACGGCATCTCATTCATGGTTCGCCCGTTGAAAATTCCGGGAAATCAGGGCAAGTCACAACTCTGCCGCCCAGTCGCCTATACAGAGCCTGGCGATGACTTTTCGGACTGCGCTCTGTACAGCCTAGTCGCCTGGGACCATGTCTCTTGGCCAGGCAACGACTTCTTCATCGGCTCCCGCGCTACCGATGACGGCGTCAAGGCTGCCGCGACAAGCTCTATGACGGCACTTACGGGGATCGAGGGGCAGTATGATCCCGCGCGTGGCAAGTACCAGCCGCCCCAACCCTACTTCAGTTGGGCAGAGGTGGTCGACGATGAGATGCACAGACACAAGCTTAGACTATGGAACTCGCTGGCCATATGGCAGCCAGTTGAACCAGGGTGGTAATCGGCTTGCAGTTGTACCGCTCCGCGGCGTCGGATGTAAGCGCGTGTTAGCAGCCGTAAACTTTCAACTGAGTGTCAGTTAAAAAGCGTTGTGAATATTTGAAAACCAACCATGCCCTTGACAAAAGCGAAGCCTACGCTTGAGTCTATTCTCAAGCCACTCACAGTGGCTTTGACGCCAACAGACCAGCTAGGGCTTCCAGCAGGCAGACGTACACCGCGAGTCAAAGCTCCTGCTAGTGCTTCTGCACCGATAGATGCTAGGCCCCTTGATATCCCGTGCCTGCTCGCCATGTCTTCTGCCGCCCGTCGTAATCTCGGGGAGACATGCCCCTTCATAAGCTCCCCAATGTCTTCCATCAGGGGAGGCATTGGGCTGGATGATTCATAGAACTTTCGTACGCTTCCCCTCGGCACAGAGTTAGCGGCTGGCACAAAGATATTCTCAGGGCTTTCGTCATTGAAGCAACAATGGAATAGCAAAGCACCTGCATTGTCCGTTATGCTTGCAGCATGGGGTTGAAAGTCTGCTACCTCTTCACCTTCGATGGGCACTACGTGGAGAACAACAGGCTTGATGATTGGGTCAGGGTTCCTTTGCTTCCATTCTGTGATCAGTTGTGTCGCTTGTTCCAGTGCCTTGATTACTGCCTCACCGTCTACGTGGCCGGCAGTCTTTTTCTCGACGGTGGCGGCGTCATTGACAGGCCGGATTACTCTACCAGTGTCATTACCAGACCACATTGAATGTACGTCCCTAGGGGTGTCTCCCGATGAATATCCGACAAAGCCTATGTCTAGATGACGGCCATTATCCACTTGTGCCATTTCGGCCTTCATACGGTCGAACACGCCCACAACTGTATCAATACGTGACTTCGATGTTTCAGGCACAAGCCTCAGCATTGGTTCTGAGTGATTCACTAAAAACAGAAACAAAGCACGTCGCCCATCAACTCCACCTCCACCCGTACCTGCAAATCCCCGAACGACGGCTTCGTAGAAGGAGTTGGGTAGATTCATGTATGACCTCCATATTCAAGATTCACGGCATGTGGAAGTCTGTCGTCCGGAAGAAGACCTCGTCTTTTCGTGACCATAAGTAACTTGCAGTGCCGTAGGGCATGGTGCATCCTCAACCAGATTCATCGATATGGGTCAATTCCTGTAGTGAATAGCCAGCTGAGATCTTTTCCAGCAAATGACATAGGCTCCCCTTGATGTATCAAATTCTGAGCGTATAATTTTAGTGAGTCAAATAATTTTTCATACCCAAAAAGCTTTGCTGAACTCGCAGCTTTATACAATCTTACAGGCCATTGGTGCCAACTTTGACCTAGTTTTGGATGAAGGATAGCTGTCTTATTCACAACATCCCACCCCCATGAAGCCGAGACAAGTTCAACCCCTTTGCAATATTTTTCCAAGAAAGACACATCTCCCTTTAACTGAGCAATTTCACTTTCATACACTACCCACATCATCCCATAACTACTGCGACGATTGACTGGGAATACCCACCAATCATAATGGCTGTGATGAAATCGCTCCCAATCATCGTGTAATGCCCACTGCTCAAACTCTGTAATTTGTTTGCTATGCGTCTGTTTAAGTTTTTCAATTCCCACAAATGATGGATCGGTGTTGGATTTCATCACAGTTGCCATGGTACCCTCTGCAAAAGTGTGAGAGCAGTCAGCTGGTTGCGCAGGGACACCTGGCTGCTGGGCTAGCTACTCGGACGAGGAGGGTGTGCACAAGAGCTCTAGGTGTCAAGCGACCCACCGTTTGGCGATCCAGTGCGCGAGGATATCATCAGTGCCGGTCGATTGGCTACTCATGGGCTCTACCTCCTCGGCTGACTTGGGGTCAGGAGGTTATGGGGATGGTATGACTGTCCTGGGGTGCAGTGCAGAGTGTTTTTATACTACTACCTTAATATTCTTATAAGAGTTTTCTCAAAGTCATCACATTCATTAATAAGTGCTCTTACAACTTTTGCAAAATAACTACTATCTATAAGTTGCATCTCGGCATTGTGCATACAAGAATATACATGTTTTCCACCTATTATCTCAATACACCAAAAACCAATTTTTTTCTCTGAACTTCGCTTTAGTAGAAGTGTCGAGAGAAAGTGGGGTATATCATCTTCCGAATCGAATGCAGCCATACTTGGTACAGAAAACTCGAGAGTCGACTCATATCGAATGATGTAGAGCGTCTGGTCTCGCCCAGAACTCATGCTAAACCGAAGAACTGCCCGCCCATTGTTCAGGTCGGCTATCTTCCACCCGCTTGCAGCGCAATATTTCTTGATCGTGGTCGCAAAGTTTACGCCCGAGAAAAGTGCTTCGAAGCTCATCGCGTCTTCTCCTTACTATTCAGTTATTGATAGCACCACAGCTAGGCGGTATTGGCAGATCCCCACAATGGTCTGTTTGAGAACCAGTAGTAGATACGAACCGGACGCAGGTGGCGTTGATTTACTGCGACCGGTAGTTTGGTGGGACACCTGGCGAGCAGCTTGGAGGGGCAACCTCCCTCATCCGAGGAGTTTTGGCAACGGCAAGTTCTTGCCAAGGCCGACTTGAAATTGGCCCTAACAGGGAGGGCCGGAGTATCAAAAACCGCATGCCTTAGAGGGATAACAGACTAAAGGCTCTGCCCCAGCATGCATAAGAAAATGAGAGCTAGAATACCAATCGTTACAAAGAACACGACCCAACGGTTCTGTATCTCCTTCTTGATTTGGGCAATGCGTGCCTCATTGGCCTGTATGGTCCCTTCGTCTTGTTCAATACGCTTTAGCTCTGCATCCAAGGCCCATAAAGTGGCGTGAATTTCTTCTGGAGGAGTCTTTGTTTCAGTAAGATTCGTTAGAGGCTCAGGAGTTTCCTCCTCCGCGATCTTCGAACCCAAGGCTATGATTTTATCATTTTGATCGCGAACTTTATCAAGAGTATTCCAAGTCTGCCCCCTTTCTTTGAGAGCCTGATCGAACTCGTCAGAGAACGCAGCACCTGAGTCTGACATATAAGTCACCTTTCTAACGAGCAGGTCAGTTACAATTCAAATCTAAGCGCTTTTAGTAATTCACGGGCACTTTCAATGCCTGCTATTCCTTCGGATTGGAGGATATGTATCTCATCAGTGGTTAGCCTTATGATATCATTCGGGCTTGACATCCTTCTTTCGTACAAAGCTTTCATTAATTTAACTTGTCCAGTGTTGAGATGATATTCTTCCTGCCATTTAGGAAAGGCTTCTTCTGTTTGGAGTACTTGAAATTCAACAATATGAGCCCCATTTGCCACAACCTGATCCCAAGGCTCAAAAGAGGTTATTTGATCACCAATGTTCCAAAATGCTGCTGTAATGACAGGTGCTATTTGGCCATTCAAATCCTCAAGAACATACTGCAAAGCCTCATCTTGGGCCAGCGAAGCTATATTCGACGGCATCTTGCGGGTAAAATCAAACACGGAGTATTGCTGTTTAGACGAAAAGGGGTTTCTTGGGCTATTCTCATCGAAGAATACCCCTACTACTTCATTCTGTCTAAAAGTAATCGTGCCTCTCGCTCCCATACTATTCTGAACACTGTAATTTGGTACATCCCAGGATTGCTCATGGACAAAAGTTGTATTCCCTATGACACGAATAGCCTGTGCTATCGTTCCCAAGACAACACCTTGCCATAGTGTTCTAGTAGATGGAAATCCTCTCGTATCTAGGCTCATTCCAATCCTCCGTGATGCAAACTAGCTATCCCACTTTGCCCTGTTTTCCTGTCGTGAAAGCACTTGCGCATTAGCAAAACTATTTGTTCCCCCTTTAGATCGCGGAATAATGTGATCAATTTGCCACTCGTCCGGTGAAGGAATTACTCCACGTTGTGACTTTTGTGGTCGTACAAGTGTTATACCGGATTTATCAGAACGAACTATACCACCGTTCATTTTCATGTTTTCTTTAATAATCGCTTCAATTTGGCTAGATGAAAACTCTTTCCCTAGCCCCACATTCGGCAGATCTTGTAAATAACCATATTTTCCACCGGAAGTATTGCTCTGAGATGCTAAATCCGCCGCTACAGTTGATGACTGGTTAGTTCCATTGTCTTCGTTTCTTGCATACTCGCTTGCGCTATTAATGCCACTGCAAGAACTACCAGCCTGCGAGATTTGCTCCTCAATTTGCGGAAATAAGTTTAATGCGTTATTGTTGAACTCCGAGAATGACTGGTAGTATCCATTCGCTGTCAAGACCCCTTGTAAGGTCTCACGAAGTAGCTGTGCTATTTCCTGTGAAATGTTCTCTGCTACCGAGGCTAATTCCATAACTATTGCGGCGTGACCCTGCAGCTCCTCCAAGGCACGTTGCTGATCGGCCAAAGCTTGCTGCATTCGCTGATCATCGTCACTACGCGGAACAAGATATCGTGTCGAGATTTCGTGAGCTGCGCTGTCATTCCATAAGGCCCGCAGTTCAGACAAAAACTCGGCGAGATCACGCGAGCGCTGTCCCAGTGACCAAAGTTCGTCCTTCAAGGTGTCCATTTATAGGCTACCCAACAAGTTGAGATCACGAAGCGACTGAATGCGATAGTTAAGCTCTCTCCTTGCGTCACTACAGGCTCTTTGAGCAGAGTCTGCTGTAGTGCTAGCACTACTCAAGGCTGCTTGAGAAGAATTAACGAGTGACATGATAACTTGCATCTCGCGGTTCATCTGGTCGACAATTTGCATCTGCTGAGTCGAAAGGTTTACTGCCCGCTGTGCTAACTTCTGTGCTGCACCAGCGTATTCCATGCTTCTTTCTGCAGCACCAACCGACTGTTCGGCATTCTCCTGTGCCGTCTGTGCAGATTGAACAGATGCTTGGGCGATAAAAAGAGCATTCTGCGAACAAGTCACACGAGCTTTTGCTGCAGTAACCTCTAGCGTCGCTGCCTCAAACTCTGTTTGTGCAGCAACTAACACTGCCCGAGCGATTTCTAACGCACCAGCAGCCTGCTCCAGCGCAGCCCTTTCCATTCGGCAATCTTGATCCTTCTCTCTTTTACATGATTCATAGGCATATTTCGCACTATCGAATCTATTTTTGGCTCGGGTAAACTCTACTTCTGCCTTCCGTAGCGCTGCCGTAGCTCGCTCTAGTCTTTGCTCAGCTCTCTGCAGCCACGCATGTGCTCGCGATAACTCACTTTGCCACTGAGTGTATGTAGCTTTTGCATGAAATAGTAACTGACGTGCCTGTTGCATCGTTTGCCGTGCAATATGAATAGCATGTGTACACTGTTCAACTAAAGATACAACTTCCTGGGACGTTTGATCAACTTGATGGGAGTCGTTGTATGCTTGATCTTGGGCTAGTGCTGCATACTGTTGAGCCTGGTTGGCGGTGTCCACTCCCTGTCTCTGGGCATAACTAGCGCTGCGAAGCGTCTCACTAACCACAAGAGACCACCGAGTTAGCTCCTGCTGCAGATCCTCAAGAGAAAAAGCAAGACGTCCGGGATCGTAGTTCATCGAAGATCTCCTTCACGGTTTACCCGCTCAAGTTCATCAATGCGCCCATTGAGGATAATACCAATCTTACGTACTGCCTCAATATACTCTTCAAATCGCTGCTGCGTGCGTGACCAATATGATTTAAATTCCCGAGCAGAATCTCCCTCATACACTTGCTCAAAAGCATGCCATTGATTATCTAACTGAGCATACTCCTGTGCAACTACATGACCATGCATCTTTAAAGTTTTTTGATATTCCTTAAGTCCCTGGAGCAGTAAAGAAGTATCAAAAGACATAACATCACTCCATTAAAAAATTTATCCACCAAAAAGGTATGCTTGCAAATATTTTAACTTAGTTTCAAGAAACTGCGAATATGCTAGGGCTTCTCGTTGAAGATACATTTTCATATGCTCCTCGAATGGATTCCACTCCATGTCATATGTACGACGGAATGAGTCCTGCCAAATTGGACTAACAGCCTCATGCCGATCTGTCAGATCAGTCATAGAGATGCGTAACCGCTCATTAAATGACTCTAGAGCCTGACTGAAATGATGCATTTGTTCAAATTGCTCATCAAGACTCATAACCATTGCTCCCTTGCATTAAGTTTGGTTCCTATCCATCGAAGCTGATCTTCAAGTGATCCATTTTGAGAGTCAGTACCCGGCTCTGTACTGTATGGTTTGAAGCGAGAAGTCTTCTGCTCGTTCTCCATATCAAAGTACAGGGCAACGAGAGGTTTCGGATCAGGTTGAAGCTGGGACGCCTTCCGACTGCGAACAACCGTGAAGGACTCATCCTCCGACATTTGTAGAGCAACACGATGACGGAAGTGCTGAAGATCCCGCCGCGTATCAATGACACTACCCAGGGTATTGAGTCCTGTAAAGCTCAGAATTAAATGAATACCTAGTGGTGCAGCATCCACATAGAGGCGACGCAAAAGCTCACCAGCCGGTGAGTCTGTTGAGCCAAAAGTCCCTGTCTTGCGACGCATTGCATCAACGGTGTCAAGATCGGTCATCAGGACAAATAGCGAGGGTTCCTGAGCACGTACTTCTTCGTCAAGGCCACGCCGACGCTCCATTTCAGCAATAAGCTTCGTCAGGATACCTTCGACTCTCTTGCCGTCCTTGGTAAATTCGACGCTATATCCTGCAGGCCGCAGCATCTCCTCGCAGGCAGTTTGGATCACTGTTGCCCATTGGGCACCGGTGATACTGCGATCAACAACAGTAAATGCAATCGCGTCCGGTGAGGATGAGATTGCAAGTCCGGCAAGTGTGGATGCCAGCATGCCATAGCGGATAGTATTATTGTAGCTACCGATTACCAACATGTTTTCGCCTGTGCGGCGGCGAACAACAACGGTAGATTGACCACGCACATTGAACTCTTGGCCAAGCCAGAAGACATGTGGGTGCTCAACGGCAAACCAATCTGGCAGATTAAGACCACCCTCAATCAATGGCTGGCGAGCAAATTTCTCCAATTCCCCGACACTCAACCATCTTTCGTCCTGCAAGAGGTTGAAAAATTGCGGATTATCAATGAGGTCGGGCTGCTCCTCACCGTTGAACACAACCCGCCGAGGTAGTTGCTCTTCCGAAAGATTTTGAGCTTTCTTGGAAAGAACTTGAAGAATCTCATCTCGCCTATCACCAGTTATAAAAGCCGACTTACCAGAGACGTTTGCTCCTTCGCTGTCCTCTCCTGCACGGTCATTTACGACCATTTTCCCAGGAAGATTACACGTTGCTACAATAAGGTTACGCCCTCTTGGTCCAAACTCAGTAAGCGATCTTACAGTGGTCTCGGCCATTTGCATAGCAATACGCAAATGAATATTTGCAAAAATAGCTTGTTGGTTGAGCATACCCACAGCACCGAAACGCTGGGATGCAAGCAGCATGTGTATACCGGCACTTCGCCCTAGCTCTGATAGTTGCTTGAGATAGTTCGATGCCACTCCATTTTGATCGTCTTCGAAAAGCACCTGATACTCATCGACAATGAGCAATATCCTCGGCAGTCTACCCCCCAGCTGGCCCTTGCTACGATAGTCCACAAGATTAGTGACCCCATGGCGTGCAAAGATAGCATTGCGCCGTCGCATCTCTTCCACAAGCTCTGCAAGGACACTCCGTGCAAGTTCAGCGATCGTTTTCAGCGACACTACCTCAGCATGAGGTAGCCGCTTGTATGGCTGAAACTCCACACCGAATTTGCCATCAATCAGGTAGAGGCGCAAATCTTCAGGGCTATACCGTGCCGCAAGCCCAGCAACCAGCGCATGGTAGAGGCTCGATTTTCCAGCACCTGGCATAGCCCCTAGCACGCCATGAACAACGGGACGGCCATCTTTCTCACCAAACCAGAGATTAAATGTATCTCCTCGGCCACGTTTACCAATTGGCGTTTCAATCCGGCTACTGCTATCTACTGTCCACCAACGTTCTTCAGGAATACCGATCACCTCATCCCAGTCAATCCGTCGCTCAACTGGTGTCGCTGCTCGTAGCTTGGCAAATAACTGCTCTTGCAGCTGCGCAGAAGGTGCAATATCCGGGGTGACAGTGAATGCGATATTCCCCGGCACTGTTACCTGGGCTGTTTCGGCATCAATGTAGAATGCATTTTTGAAAAGCTCCATGGGAAGATCACGTTGCAACTCCATGTCGCGATTCCAGTGAAGAAAAAGGTACACCCCTGCCTTCGGTCCAGTAGCAGCAATACTGTGGAGTGCTTCGATCGCGCGCCGCTCATAACGATGTGGAAAATCGGCAGCAAAGACAAGGATATAGCGCTCATTTAGGCGCATGTCTTCAGGTACTAATTCGAAAGACGGTACAGACGCATCGAGGAACGTCTCAATGATACGACGAATCTCACCAGTTACAGCATCTAAGTCACGACGCACGTCATCGCTACTGGGACGAACTTGGGGCAGGAAACGGCGCATGGGAAAGGCCGCTCCATTGCCCGCAGGATCGAGAAGCAGGAAACTGGCCTGATGGGGGAGCATGAAGGCAGACCGTATTAGCAGGGACTGGAGCAGCGAGCGCCCCGAATCTACCGACCTGCTACTGCTTCGGATGATGACGCTGCGCCCTCTACCGACGAAGGGCACGAATGCAGGTAAGGCTACCTGGCCTTCTGCACGGCTTTCCTTCATGAGGCCGTATCGCAAGAGCTCAGGCTTTGGTATAGGTAGAACGTCCCATGATTGCCACGCACTTACTGACCATTCAGCTACCATTGGTACAGGCAAACGAGCAGACAGTCCCTGTAACTGCTCCGAACTTTTACTTAAGAATGGTGCAAAGTAACTGTTTAGACCCTCCATCTGACGTTGGGCGTGTTGTAATAGTGCCTTTCCCCTGAGATGCGCTGCGCGAATATCGTTCTGTAGCTTGGTATTCTCTGCTTCAAGCGAGGCAATCGTCTCTGTTCCCTTGTCGAGGATAGCTCGTCCCCTAGCGAGAACGGCATTAGCACCCTGTGAATCGTCATGGGGAGCTGTCATAATTCCTCCTACCACCAGTATGAACGAGAAGAACGACGAAGAAATTCTATTTTCTAAATCTAGAAAACACAAGATTTTTGTGTAAATCGATCAGGTTTCGTGCAAATATTTAGCTCTTCAATGTGAGGCGGCGGCGAGGGGGGATTGCTGTTCGAGGCGTAGCGTATCCTCGAGGAGTTGCTTGATACGAAAGATACGATCCCGCCGAGCCAAGGTACGTTCGCGCTGTATCCGCTGCTGCTCGGCTTGCTCCTGCATGTCACTAAGGGTCCCTGCGGCGCTCGCGGATGCTGCAGCGTTAGCCGCACTGAGGCCCAGGTCAAGGATGTCGATGAAGCGCATGGCGAAACTCCTTTCGGTAACATCTGAGTAGTCTACAAACCCATGTTCGGTATACCCCAACTCTGAACCGCCGTCGGTCAATCTTCTCACCTCACCATTCTTAGTAACAATTTGTGACCTGTTGCGCTTGCCCAATTTAGTGGTTCTAGCGTACTATCTGGCATTTCTGTAGCCTCGCCCTCCACACCTCCCGCCAGACAGCCAGATAGCGTATACTCGTCTCGTGCAACAGCGTTGCACCTCTACCCGAGCAACCCCGCAAGACCCCGAGGGATAACCAGCATGACTACACTGCTCACTACGACCTGTCCGGAGGCGATCGAGTCGTGATCGATCAGGAACTGCTCTGGACGGCTAGCTACGGGACGGCAGAGGTTGGTCGTGATCGTCCCATCGATCTGGATACGCGCGTGCGCATCGCGTCGATCACCAAAACCTTTACGCGCGCTCACACTACCTCCGGAGCGCGGGCGCCTCGCCCGTGAAGAACTATAGGTCTACCCGAGCGGTGGGCCGCTTCAGCGAACCGAATGGCAGGGTAACCCCTCGTGGTTGCCCTGCCATTGGCTTGCCCCAGTGGTGAACCGGTACACCGACTTGTAAC
Source organism: uncultured Chloroflexota bacterium (assembly GCA_903915775.1). GTDB lineage: Bacteria > Chloroflexota > Chloroflexia > Chloroflexales > Chloroflexaceae > Viridilinea. The sequence goes on from CAIWUD010000557.1 coordinate 29,289, forward strand.
ACCACTCTCGGAGTGTAAGTGTTTCGCCCTCGAAGCTGCCACGTGGTGCACGAGTACTTTGTGCAGGGTGAGATGCTTGCCCCAGTAGTAGATACTTTTCTCTAATTTTCTAGTTGACTCTCATAAGCTTAATCTGCTATTATTCGTGTTGTTGGTAGCACTCATTTTAGATTATATGGATTTAGATTTGATTTGCTGTTCTTATACTACTTTTTTCTCATTGCATGCGTTTATATTTTTTTCCTCTCATCAACCATCGAGGTAGCTACACTACACGAGCCGGAGAGGAGGAGTATTCTGGGAGTGTTGGATCCTCCCATTGGCCCATTTTCGCCCCCCGTACCGTCCGCCTTCCCCCGCAGTTCACTACTCAACTACGATATTTGCCGTTTCAGCAGAGGGAAGTGGAGTGTTTGTTTATGGAGTTGCAGTCTGCCACGCCAGAAGATCTGGCCGCGATCGTCACTGCACTAAACAATGAGCAGGGATGGGGTCTCGACCTCGAGGCTGCAGCGCACTACGCTAACGCGTTACATCGTCACATCGAACCTAACGCTGATGCTGCGCAGGTGCGCCGTGTCTGTACGAACTACCACCACGATCACCTCCTGGTTGGGGCGCTGATCAATCAGGGGCACCGGTTGCACCTACAAGTGTGGCAAGATTGGAGCCTGTTCGCCCTGCGAACTCTCTACCAGGCCGGTCTGGTAAATCTGAACGATCCTGCAGTGGGTGCTGAAGATCTGGCACAAGAGAGTCTGACAGCCCTGCGCTCCTCGCTCGCGCACTTTCGCTATGAGAGTCGACTGAAGACATGGGCATACGCGGTGATCGTGAAGACCGTGAAGCGGATACACCGTGACCGGAATGCGCAGAAGCGTCCGAGAAACCTCACGTCACTCGATCAAGACCCCCGTCTGGCAATGAATCTCTCCGATCAGACACTACTCGAGCATGACGTGTACGCCGCACTGTTGATCGAACTCGTACGGCATGTTTTGCGTCAGGCAGGTAGCGAGCGTATGGTCACGCTCTTCGAATACGCGATGGTGCGTGATCTCTCGAGTGGACAGATTGCTCGGATCGTGCAACTCCACCCCTCCCGCGTACGTGCACTCCTCAACCAGACCCGCTCCCTTCTCCAGTGTAATCACTCGCTCCGCTCTTGGGTCTCGGAGATGGGCGATGCTCCCTCTGCACTGTAGTGTAGCCCCCCCGAGAGGTAGCTGTTCACTTTTGGGATGAACCATTTGCTCTGCTCACGGCCTTTTGGGGTCGAGTGGTATTCGTGCGGGTGAGACGCCCGCGCTCTCAGGAGAATGGTGAACAGGTACCTCGGGGGCCTGCCTTCCCAAGCCTCTACCTCTGCCATCACCTCACATTTTCGTTCCTACCTTCCCTCAACACATTGCCCCCAACAGGCGTATAATGAGGGGACGGAGCGGATCGCCAGCCGCTTACGGGAGGCATGAGGGGCACACAGCCCGCCACAAAACCCCTAACCCTGGTAGCACCAGACAGTCACGCTGGTGCAGCAAAAAACGGAGGATGTTCTACAATGCGCAGATTACGCCTATTCCTGCTTAGCCTGATCGGTATGCTAGCTCTAGCAGCCTGCACCCAACCCCTGCCCAGTGCCGAGGAGTTGGCGCAGAGGATGGAGGCTGCGCGTGCCGCTATGACCAGTGCCGAGGCAACGCTCAGCATCAGCTTCACGACCCCCGAGCAGAGCGGTACGCTGAGCGCCCTG
>CAIWUD010000558.1 GCA_903915775.1 uncultured Chloroflexota bacterium
ACCTAGCCCTGGTGCCGCCAGCGGGTCAAGCCGGCGCAGCCGAAACTGAAGCAATACACCTAGGGCCTGGTTCAAACCAGCTTGACACGCTTCCGGGAGGTGTGGAGGGCGAAGCCCTCCACAAAAACAACCAACCTAGCCCTGGTGCCGCCAGCGGGTCAAGCCGGCGCAGCCGAAACTGAAGCATGCCTAGGGCCTAGTTCAATCTCGGTACCTTCTCACGCTTCGACGGTTGGGGCAACCACGGGGGTTGCCCCGCCGTTGGCCTAGCCCAAAGGTGAACAGATACCAATCCGAGGCATCCAATGACGAACCTTCCGGCCGCCGACTTCGATGGAGCCTGGAAGTACGCCCTAGAGCACTACTTCCCCGACTTCATGGCCCTCTTCTTCCCCAACGCCTACCAGGCGATCGACTGGAACGTGCCGATCAGCTTTCGTTCGACCGAGCTCCAGCAGATCGCCCCCGACCGGCAGAGCGGGAAACAGCGGGCGGACACCCTCGTCATGGTGCAGCGCACCGACGGTCAACCGGCGCAGATCTTCGTGCACGTCGAGGTGCAGACGCAGCACGACGGCAACTTTGCGGCACGGATGTTCCGCTACCACGCACGGCTCTTTGACCGTGACCAGGTGCCGGTGGTGAGCCTGGCCATCCTCGGGGACGAAGAGCGTGACTGGCTTCCCACCCAGTTTGGCTACGCGATCTGGGGGTGCAGCTTGGCCCTGCACTTCCCCACGGTCAAGCTCTGTACGCTGGACGCAGCGAGCCTGGCGACCATGCGCAACCCCTTCGCGACCCTGACCCTGATCCATCGCGACGCCCAGGAGACGAGGGGGCGTCCGGAGGAGCGCATGCAGCGCAAACTCGCACGCTTCCGTGCGCTCTTCCGCTTGGGCTACCGACCAGAGGAACTGCGGACGCTCATCCGGTTGCTTGACCATCTCCTGCGGCTCACGCCGGGGCTGCAGGAGCTGGCCCGTGCTACAATGCGACAAATTGAACGAGAGGAGACGGGGATGGAGACGCTCATCACGAGCTTCGAGGAGCTCGCCCGCGAGGAGGGGCGGCAGGAGGGACAGTTTCAGGAACGACGGAGCATGGTGCTCCGCCTGCTGACGCATAAACTCGGGGTAATTGACGATACACTGCATGTGCGCATTGCTGCGCTTGACCCCGATACGCTGCTGCTACTCAGCGATGCCCTGTTCGACTTCGTGACGCGGGCCGACCTCACTGCCTGGCTAGCAGCCCTACCCGACCCTCGCGCTGCTTGAGTAGAAGAACCGTACGTTCACACTACTCGGCTTGGCTCGGTACACGTGCTAAAATAGTCGCAGATAGGGCCTACGGCGAGGCTCCTATGAGTGTCACACTCGCTGACGAGTGAAGGTGCGTAACTTCACCATAAGCAGGCAATGTGCAGATGAGCAATCCCTACCCCCTGTCACACTCCGCGCAGATCATCTCGCTCCTGCGCGCCGGTAAGCACGATGAGGCCTGTGCGCTGGCGGTTTCGCTGGCGGCCCAGTTTCCCGATGACGCCCAGCTTCACTACGAGGTCGCGTGCATCCACGATGCCCTTGGCCGCGAAGCAGAAGCCGTTCCCTACTACCTGACGGCTATCTCGGGTGGGCTAACGCCCGAGCAGCTGCGCGGCGCCTATCTCGGCCTCGGCAGCACCTACCGTGCCCTGGGGCGGTACACAGAAGCTGAACTCACGTTCAGTGAGGGGCTGCGGCGCTTCCCCGACGCAGCCGAGCTCAAGGTCTTCTTCGCTATGCTCCTCCATAACCTTGGCAACTCCAAACGGGCGGTCGAACTGCTGCTCACGGTCTTGGCGCAGTCGTCGAGCGATCCTGGCGTCCAGGCCTACCGTGAGGCAATTCTCTTCTACGCCCAGGACATCGATCGGTCGTGGCCAAGTACGGTCTGAGGGATGTCTCAGTTTCGGCTGTGTACCTGTTTCACACCTCCCCTGGGAGCGCGGGTGGCTCGCCTGCGAAGAGATGCCAAGCTATTGGCTGACCCGAGCCGTAGGCCGTTTCGGTGCGTCGACCGTTGGCCCCCCGTGGTTGCCCTATTCGACCTCGTGACGCAGGCCGACCTCACTGTCTGGCTTGCAGCACTATCCGAGCCTCGCGCTGCTTGAGTAGAAGAACCGTACGTCTACGCTGCTCTTGGTGTTGACCTACGTCTCCCACTGGGGCGGTTCGCGAACCGCCCCAAGATGCTACCGCTTAAGGCACGCTCACAAGAGCCTTCACCCTAGGTTCGTGAACGCCGTACCGGTTGCGACCGCCTGCTCGGCCAGTTCACGGAGGCCGTGCTCACGACTCATCGCACCCACATAACCAAGCTCTCGACGGGCCAGTTGGTCATTGACCGTCACCTCGGCACCCATTAACTGTACGATCGTCCGGTACAGCGGCGGCGCACCCTGCAGACGGAATGTACGCCAGAGCCCCTCCATGACTCGGGCCAGCATCCAGGCTGTTCCACGCCCAATCGTTCGTGTGCCAGGATCCACGCCCTGGGTCGCGAGGAGATCGATGATAAATTGGCGAAACTCAGTGGGTGCTCCGTCGCTCAGAAAGTACACCTGGCCGCCGCGGCCGCGTTCGAGCGCGCAACGCACGCCCTCGGCCACATTGGCCACATGGGTGGTGGAGGTGAGGTGCCGCCCATCGCCGATCCAGATCCACCGACCGGACTGGACAGCAGCGATGATTAGGGCCAGTACCGAGGTATCGCCTGGCCCCCAGATCAAGCGCGGGCGCAGCACAATCGTTGTGAAGCCTGGGCCATCTGCAGTCCGTACGCACCGTTCGGCCAGCCCTTTCGTCTCTGGGTATACACCGGTAGGGCGCTGCGGATAGGGCGTGTGCTCATCGACGTGAATGAGGGGGCTGCCGCGGGAGTCAAGAAGGACCGCCTCGGTGCTGATGTGCACGAAGCGCGGAACGCCGGCCGCACGTGCCGCAGCGATCAGCGTTTCGGTTCCCGTGACATTCGTCGTGTACGCAGCGCCGCTCTCATCCCAGAGCGCAGTAGAAGCAGCAGCATGCACGACGGCGCCACAGCCGCGGAGTACCTCGATGAGTGCGCGCTGATCGGTTAGTTCGGCCCGCACAACCTCCGCACCCGCACGCTGCACCACCTCAGCGGCAGCATTTGAGCGTGCCAGCGCCCGGACAGCGTATCCCTCACGACACAGATCCCGAATCAGCCACCTCCCGACAAAACCTGAACCGCCGGTGATACATAGGGTTGTCATCTATGCTCCAGTCTGGATTGTGTTTCGCCCGAGGTGATGATACACTCGACTGGTACGGTTGATCTAGATTGTATATGCCAATTCTCTTATCCAATCGTCCGATATGGACATTCTGAGTAGAGTCCTGGAGAGTGTCCGCTTCCAGGGATGGTTCTTCGCCGATAGCCTGCTTAGCGCACCGTGGAGCATCACACTGCCCGGCGGGCATCTCGCCGCCGTCCACGCCGTGCGGGCACAGCGCTGCTGGATCCGCCTGCTCGACGGCGGCGAGGCGGTTGCTTTCGAAGTCGGAGACATCGCGGTGCTACCGTTCGATCGGCCCCACACGGTGAGTGACACCCCCGACCGGCCGGGCGTACCGATCGATGCCATTGCAGGCCTTGATCTCAGCAACGGCTACCTGCAACTACGGTATGGTGGTCATGGCCCGACGACACGCATACTGACGGCAAGCTGCCAGACGATCTCACCACTGCCGCGACTGGTGCTGCATGGTCTCCCCACGCTCATTCGTCTACCGGCCGGCCAGATCCAGGGGGTGGAACGGCTCCACGCCACACTCGGGCTGGCGGAACAGGAGATCGCCGATGTGCAGCCGGGTATCGGCACCGTCTTGCAGCGCTTGGCCGAGATTCTATTCATCCAGGCGCTGCGAGCAACCCTAACGCTCAGCGACTATCCGCACGGGTGGCTCCGGGCGCTGCAGGACGAGCGGCTCGGCCCGGTGCTCGCTGCACTTCACGCTGATCCGGCCTACGGATGGACCCTCGTAGAACTGGCGAGCCTGGCCCATCTCTCACGCTCGGCCTTTACCGATCGGTTCAGTAAGCTGGTAGGAACATCGCCCATCGACTACCTTGTGCAATGGCGTATGCACCTTGCGGCACGACTGCTCATTGAGACAGACGCAAGCGTGGCAGCCGTGGCACACCAGGTCGGGTATGGCTCAGAGCCATCCTTCGCACGCCTCTTTCGCGCCAACTTCGGTGTCCCACCAGGGCGGTTTCGCACAACGCACCGATCGGTGCGCACATAGTGGGCCTCAACGAATCGATGACCCCGTCAGAGTTATGTCCAGTTACGTCAACTCACCCGGTGGTTCTCATGCGGGTATGGACCGTTCCGACGCGTCTTTGGTGCCTCACCCGATGCTACACAGGTGATGATCACCCCAAGTACAGCGCGTTACGCGACGATGTTTCAGGAGGCTGCATCACTGGCCGAAGGCCGACCGTTAGCTGCGCGAACTACGCTACAAGGCTCTGGAGAATCGGCAGGCCGAAAGCGAGCAACTCAAACTCCTGACCACCCTGCTTAACGATGGCCTGATGCCTAACCAGCTTCGCGTCGCAAAGGTCGACTCAGACGGTCTCTGGCTCGTAGATCGCAACGGCGTCGAGCTAGCTTGGGGTGAGATGAGCGACGGCTACCGGGCCATGCTCGCACTGCTGGCCGATATTATCCACCATCTGATCAACGCCTATGGGATCAGCGGCCTTACGGCTGTTGACAGTGACGGCCGCACCTACATCAATCGTAAGGGTCATCAACTGGAATGCTTCTGGCATGGCAAGATCAAGAGTCCGCAGTATCGAATCCATTTCAGCTATCCCATTGAGGAAGATGTGCCGCTGTATGTTGCTCACATTGGGCCTAAGTTGACGAAGAGATAGCGCACAACCCACCACAACAGACCAACCCAGCCCTGGCCTCGCCAGATGGTTGCGCTGGCGTAGCCGGAGTTGAACCATCCCCAAGAGCCAGTTTGCTTAAATAATACTCCCCGCGTTCACATACGTGGACGCCAGCTCCTGGCGATCTGATCTTAAAAGCATGGTATACTCTCCCCAGCCACCAGAGCAAACTAGTAACTCTCCGCGTTTACAGGTGAGCATCCTATGCACATCGTTGATCTCCATCGCAGGGTCATCGCGGACTATGAGACCTACATCCGCTCCTTCATCCATATTGCCGATCCTGAGCTTAAGCGGGTTGTTGACGCCGAGCTCGCTCGCGGTAAGCTCTGGCCGGAGCCGCTGCTCCAGTTTAACCCGGCGTTCCGCTCGGCGGGGA
>CAIWUD010000559.1 GCA_903915775.1 uncultured Chloroflexota bacterium
CAGGGCTATATTGAGGCACGCTACCTGCCCCTGCTGATCTACGGCGTGGCCCTTGGCCTGACCTTCCTCCACGTCATGTGGCTCTATAGCCAGGGCCAGGTTAGTGTTGGCCAGGCGGTGACGGTGATGGGCTTGATGAACGTGTTGCGCTTCCCGACCTTCATCTCGATCTACGCCTTCTCCACCATTCAGACGGGGCTCGCTGGAGCCAGGCGTATTCTGCGCATCATCCAGGCTGAGACCCACCTTGACGAGAATAGTGGCGGCTACAGTGCACCACTACGCGGTAGCATCACCTTCGAGCGGGTGGGCTTCCACTATACCGCTCCCCCATCGGCAGCGGCGCCCACTGACCCTCCTTCAACCGCTATTCTGCACGAGATCTCGCTGCACATTCCTGCTGGCCAGACCGTTGCGATCGTTGGCCAGACCGGTAGTGGTAAGAGTGCACTGACCCAACTAGTCAATCGTACCTACGAAGCGGACACAGGTCGGGTGCTGGTTGATGGCGTTGATGTGCGCGACTGGAACCTGAGCGCCCTGCGTTCACAGATTGGCAAAATTGAGCAGGATATCTTCCTCTTTGCGCGGAGTGTGGCTGAAAATATCGCCTTCGCCAAACCTGACGCGAGCCGTGAGCAGATCGAGGCGGCTGCCCGTGCAGCGCAGGCGCACGACTTCATTATGGCTATGCCCGATGGGTATGCAACGGTGGTGGGTGAACGGGGCGTGACCCTCTCGGGTGGTCAGCGGCAGCGTATTGCCCTGGCCCGTGCATTCCTCAGCAACCCGAGCATTCTGATCCTCGACGACTCGACCAGTGCGATTGATAGTGCAACAGAGGATCAGATCCAGCAAGCGCTGCGTAAGGCACAAGAGGGTCGAACGGTGCTCATGATCACCCATCGCCTCTCGCAGATCCGTTGGGCCGACCAGATCATCGTCCTTGATGGCGGGCGTATCGTTGCCTCTGGTACCCACGATGAACTGCTCCGCCGTTCGTTGCTCTACCGCCGCATCTTCGCCCGCTACGATGCCGAGCTCCCACCCCTTGAGGCCGCACTGAGCATGACTGAGGTGAAATAACGTATGGGCTTCATCTTAGACGGCCTCGATGCCGAAGAGTATGATCGCACCTATGGCGATGGGGTGCTCGTGCGACGGATCCTGACCTACTTTCGGCCACAGGCCCGCAAGATGGTCATCGCCGCACTCATGATTACCGGTATTGCCGCCCTGGAGGCTGGCATCCCTATCTTTGTCGCCCGTAGCCTCGACTGGATCAGCACAAACCCGGCACCGCTTCTGATCGTGGCCCTTGCCACGCTCCTGGCCGTCCTGGGCGTAGCCTCGTGGCTCCTCAACCTGGTACGCCAAACCCTCTCGTCACAGGCGGTGGGGGCTGTGGTGCTGCAGATGCGCGAGGATGCCGTTGAGGCGGTGCTGCACCGTGATCTCTCTTTCTACGACCAGTTTGCCAGCGGCAAAATCGTGAGCCGGGTCAATTCGGATAGTGCTGCCTTCACCCAGGTAATCTCGCTCACGATGGACCTGATCAGCCGGGTTCTGCTCATCTTCTTCATTGTTGGCTACCTGGCAACGATTAGCCTGACGCTCACCATGGTGCTGCTGCTCCTCGCCCCCTTTATCGTCATGACCGCCCTGGCCTTTCGTTCGTTGGCCCGGCGCACCATCACCACCTCGCGCCGGGTCAACGCTCAGGTGAGCTCCTATGTCAGCGAGACGATGCATGGTATCGGGGTGGCTAAAACGTTTCGCCAGGAGCCGACCATTCACGCCGAGTTCAGCCAGATTAATGCGCAGAGCCGGCGGGTCAATATGCGCACCCGCTACGTCTTCAGCTCCATCTTCCCCCTCCTCAACCTCATGGCTGGG
>CAIWUD010000560.1 GCA_903915775.1 uncultured Chloroflexota bacterium
GGAAGAGAGTCGGCACGGGTGAGCTGGATAGGGGTGGCGCTTCCACCTTCACAATCGGGGCAAGCCAACGGTAGGGCAACCACGGGGGGTTGCCCTTACAAGGAGCCACGCGGGTGAGACACCCTTGTTCCAGTTACCTCTCTCCTCTCCTCGTCCCCCTCAGATCCCCATAGCGATATACTTCTCTTCCAGATACTCATCGATGCCAGAGGGGCCACCCTCACGGCCCAGGCCACTCTGCTTGACGCCACCAAAGGGCGCCTGGGCGGTCGCGGGTAGTGGGTCGTTCACCCCAATGATGCCATACTCGAGCCCTTCGGCGACCCGCCAGACCCGGCCAATGTCGCGGGTATAGACATAGGCAGCTAGGCCAAAGGGGGTGTGATTGGCCATTGCTACCACTTCGGCCTCATCATCGAACGCAATGAGTGGCGCCACTGGCCCAAAGGTCTCCTCGCGGGCGACAAGCATCGAAGCATGGGCATCGGCAAGGACGGTAGGCGTCCAGAAGTTACCAGCGCCACTCGCCCCGCTCGGCCCCCCACCGGTCAGGAGGCGCGCCCCAGCTGCGAGGGCATCGGCAACGTGCTGCTCCACTTTGGCGCGTGCCTGGGCGTCAATCAATGGTCCGATCACCGTCTCCGGTGCCAGGCCGTTGCCCACCTGCAGGGCCGCAACCTGGGCGGTGAAGCGCTCGGCAAAGGGGGCGTAGATTGCACGCTGTACGAAGATGCGGTTGGCACAGACGCAGGTCTGGCCAGCGTTGCGGAATTTGGAGGTCAGGGCGCCACGAACGGCAGCGTCCAGGTCGGCATCGGCAAAGACAATGAAGGGTGCGTTACCACCAAGTTCGAGCGAAAGGCGCTTGACCGTTGCCGCCGATTGGCGGATCAACAGCTTGCCCACCTCGGTTGAGCCAGTAAAGCTGACTTTGCGCACACGCTCGTCAGCAAAGATCAGCTCCGAGAAGCTTCGCGGATCCTGACAGGTGACCAGGTTAAAACAGCCTGGTGGCAGACCGGCTTCCAGAAAGAGTTGTCCCAACTCCAGGGCAGAGAGGGGCGTCTGCTCGGCGGGTTTGGCGATTACCGTGCAGCCAGCGGCCAGGGCGGGGCCGAGTTTCCGGGTGATCATGGCGCTGGGGAAGTTCCAGGGCGTAATCAGGGCACATACCCCAACAGGTTGGCGCAGGACAAGGAGGCGTTTGTTAGCCTGCGTGGCAGGAATCGTCATGCCGTAGATGCGCTCGGCTTCGCCGGCGAACCAGTTGAGGAAACTTGCTGCATAGACGATTTCGCCGCGGGCCTCGTTCAACGGTTTACCCTGCTCCAGGGTCATAATCGTGGCCAGGCGCTCCTGGCGCTCAAGCATTAGGCTGGCAGCCCGGCGGAGGATCGCTGCTCGTGCAGGCGCAGGCGTGGCTGCCCAGTTAGGGAGAGCCTCTGCTGCAGCATCGATGGCGGCGTTGATCTCCGTTGTGCCCCCATCAGGGACGTGGCTCAGCAGTTCACCGGTGGCGGGATTGGTGACGGCAAAAGTGGCCCCATCACTAGCCTCACGCCAGCTACCGCCAATCAGCATTGCGTAGTTGGTGCCGCCAATGGTTGATGTGGCAATGCTGCTGGGATCAATCGTGGAACTCATGGAGTGCGCTCCTGGTAGACAAAGAGACCCTTGGGCAGAGCGAGAGGGTGGGTCGATCTCTTCCCTGCTTGCTGGGTGATGTCTCCATTATACTCTTCTAGCAGGGGTTGCGAAGCTAGCCCCCCTACTGGCTGATCGCCACACGACTAATCTCCAGGCTGATCGGGCCACGCCCATCTGGCCCCTGCTCGGTAGGTGCAATGAGGGTGAGGCGGCTCTCACCGGGGGGCAGTATCAGGGAGAAGCGCCCTGTGGTCAATAACGCTGCTCTAAGCGCCCAGGTACCGATGGGAACACCGTTCAGGCTTAGCGTGGCCTCCCGTGGGCGTTGATAGCTCGACGCATCTAGTTGGATCTGCACCGGGATGGCATGGGCGTTAGGGTTCATCAGGAGTAACTCACCACTGGCTTGCATCCAGCGCCAGGAGCGTTGGTCATCCTGCTCCTCTGGGTACCAGCCCCCTCCAAAGAAGATGAAAGGCTGTCCATCACGCTCAGGCAGGTGGTAGACCGCTAGCCGATCATTGGCGGCGATCGGTGCGACCCCTGGTAGGATCTGTTGCAAGATACGCTCCAGACGGTCGCGCTGCTCATCGCCCAACCGATCCCAACGCACGACGATATGGGTAATCCCGTAGGCAGCGATGGCCTGGGCAGCCGTCGTACCGGCAGGATCGGCAAGGTTGCTCCGATCATCCTTGATCTGCCAGAGTTGGCGTACCCCGGGGGTAAGTTCCGCAAAGGGGTAGTTCGGGATACGCGCGAGATACCCGCCTACGAGTGGTCGACCATGGACCATCTGGTCGCGCAGGAGCTCACTCGAGTCGATCGCGTTCGGGAGCACCATGATCGCCCCAGGATGCTCTGCAAGTTCGGTGTAGATCGGATCGACCGTGAAGGGTTGGATCGGCCAGCGGGGCGGGGCCAACTCAGTGGCGGCGACGGTGATGGTGAGCAGCATGATGCGTAGGCCGTAGCGCGCCATGAGCCAGTTGAGCCCGAGGGCAGCAAGTGGGGTCAGGGCAATGACGGTGAGCACCACCAGGTGGCCGGGGCGTTGGGCAAGCTCCATACCGGGCAGCATGATCAGCAGCCTGTAAGGTAGCGCAATCCCGGTATTGATCGTGCCAACGAAGAGAGTTGGGCCGAGTGCCATGAGCATACCTGCAATGGCGATGACGACCCAACGCCAACTCTGCCGCCATGTCACGATGCTACTGGTGATGGCAAGAAGCATGGCGGTGTAGCCTAGGGCATGGTTCCACGCTGAGATGTCAGGGTGGAAGATTTTTCCGAGACCATGTACCAGGTCACCCCAGAGCGGATGGAGGTAGCTGGGCAGCCAGAAGTCGAGGAGGTTGGCCGAGCGGCTGTTGAGCAGTTGCGGCGTGTCGGTGAGTGTGTAGGGTGCGAGCGCTGCGGGGAGATTGAGGAGGAGTGGGGCCAGGACGAGAAGTGCCACCAGAGGGATGCTCAGCAGACGCAGCAGGTATGCCCCCATGCGGACTGCTGCGCTGTCCGCCAATTCCTCGCGCTGACCGCGCCACGGTAGCCAGAGGAGGGCGAAGAGGAGGCTGTAGAGCGCACTGTAGAGCAGGTAGTAGAGGCTGGTATAGCCCACGATACCGAGCATAAGACCCGCTGCGAGTGGTGCAACCCAACCTCGCTCTTCGGCAGCGATCAGGAGGAGCCAAGCATAGAGCACCATCCACTGGAGCGAGACGAGCTCCAACTGCCCATCGTACGCCTTGGTGACGTGGAATGGCGCAAAGGTGAGGAGGAGACCGGCAATGAGCGCAGGGAGTGGCTTGGCTCCGATGCGTTGGCTGAGCAGGAAGCCGCCAAAGCCCGTGAGGGTGAAGCCGATCACGAGGGCGCTGTTGAAGGCCACGATGGGGCCGGCGAGTAGCGTGATTGGCGCCACGAGCAGGCCAGTCGTCAGGTTGAGGGGATGGATGGCCAGGTTCACCCCGGTGGGGTGGTAGAGTAGCGACATCTGCAGTGGGTCGAGGCCCTCAGTCATGGCACGTGCAACCCACCAGAGGTGCCACGTGTGCTGCCAGCCATCGGTAGCAGCTACGGCACCACCAGGAATACCACTACCCAGGGAGGGGAGGGCAGGGGCTAGGTAGATGAAGCTTGCGACGAGGTAGATGGCGAGAGCAACGATGGTGGTACGCCAGCCCTGGTTGAACTGCTGGTTTCTTGGCATGGTTCAAAGCCGAGAAGTTCACGCAGGAAATGGCCCGTATGTGAGGCGGCAACCTGGGCGACCTGCTCTGGGCTGGCCTGGGCGATCAGGTAACCTCCCCCGTCACCCCCTTCAGGACCAAGATCGATCACCCAGTCTGCTGTCTTGATCACATCGAGGTTGTGCTCGATCACAATCACCGTGTTTCCACTGTCCACGAGGCGGTGGAGCACGCGCAGCAGATGCTGTACGTCGGCAAAGTGGAGCCCAGTGGTTGGTTCGTCGAGGATGTAGATGGTGCGCCCAGTGGCGACTCGCGCCAGCTCTTTGGCCAGTTTGACGCGCTGTGCTTCTCCGCCCGAGAGGGTGGTCGCTGGTTGGCCGAGTTTGATGTAGTCGAGGCCAACATCATGGAGCGTCTGGAGAATGCGACGTACCCGCGGTACGCTGTCGAAGAACTCGAGGGCGGTCTGTACATCCATCTCGAGCACATCGGCGATCGACTTGCCCTTGTAGCGCACCTGCAGCGTCTCGCGGTTGTAGCGCTTCCCTTTGCAC
>CAIWUD010000561.1 GCA_903915775.1 uncultured Chloroflexota bacterium
CTCCTGGAGCGAGGGCATCTCGCCCTCGTGGTGCTCCCACACTTCTCCTGGAGCGAGGGCGTCTCGCCCTCGTGGTGCTCCCACACTTCTCCTGGAGCGAGGGCGTCTCGCCCTCGTGGTGCTCCCACACTTCTCCTGGAGCGAGGGCGTCTCGCCCTCGTGGTGCTCCCCCGTACGGGTAACCCCCGTGGTTGCCCTGCCGTTGGCTGACCCCAACGGTGAATAGTTTCCTACCCCCCGTACCGCGTACCAACATGACGGAAGAGCGCCACCACCGAGCTGTGGAGAGCGAGTGCTGCCAAGCCAAAACGGGCCTGCTTCGGCGATGAGGCCACCTGCAGCTGGACCACCGGCTGATCGTTGATCGCGAGGCCGAGATTTCCCCCCTGAAGGCGAAGGGTGAGGCGATTGCTATCGAGGAGACCGAGCGCTATTGCACTGCTCCGCGCCTCCAACAGGAGACGTTCACCCTGGTTGTGGTGTTGCACCACACGGTAGCTCCCGAGTTCGGTGCTGATCATGAAGGCTAGATCCGCTTCAGCGTGCAGTTGGAGCATAAGACCCGCAAACCCACCTCGCACCTGCAGATCGGTGGCAATCACATGGCTAGGGGGAATAGTTTGACTACTCCAGGCATAGACCATTCCACTGCCCTCGGCAGCCACAATCTGGTAGCCATCCGAGGTGGGACTTGCACTCCAGTCTACCCCAAGCAGAGTGGGCCACTGCTCACCATTCTCTTCAGCCCTATCGGGAGTAGCTTCGGGTAGCGCCTGTCGGGAACGCACAAGGGAGCGATAGATCGCCCTACCGGCGGCACTCAAGCCCGCGACAAGGAGCGCCCCCACCCCACCCGGGCGCCGAACACCCTGGGTAGAGCTACTCAGAAGGACCGGTTGAGCAGGAGTAGCGATTGCCGAGGTCCGTGCAAGCAGCACCGCGCTGTCACGGTAGAAGGGGTTGCACTGCAGGATCGTACGGAGGATGTCGATCGCTTCCAGCTGACGTCCAGCTACCAGATGGGTCAATACCTGATCGTACAACTCATCCAAGTACGCTTCCCGCGAAGCAGCAGTGAGGGAAGTGGGACGAACGTCCCGCGTTGGCCGGATAGGCCGCCGCTGCACTGACTCACGGCCTACTATCAATCCGCGATCGTACGCCGTCCGCGCCTGAATATTGCTCAATACTGCATAGGCTCGATTGATCTGCTGTGCTCGCCGACCGGCATAGGCCTGCTCTTCGGGTGGGGCAGTAACGAAGCGATCAGGGTGGAAACGGGCCATCTGCCGACGATAGGCGCGCTTGAGATCATCAGTGGTGGTGTCTTGGGCGATACCTAGCAGTGCATAGTGGTCGAGCTGCTCGAAATCGTCCATACGTATTGGTGGAAGGCCATGCCCACCATACCCCCCTCACTCATGGACGGTCTGGGTAGGCACGGCCCTTCCGAGAAATTCGCTTTCCTCACCCTGATGGGTAAGCACGGTCATCCATGCCAGCAACCAACCCTCACTGGAGCTCTGCCCGCACACGCACCATGCGGTCGTTCTGGACAATTTTGTCGCAGATATCCATCCCGCTCGTAACCTGGCCAAAGACGGTATGCTTACCATCAAGGTGAGGCTGAGGCTTATAGACGATGAAGAACTGGCTCCCATTCGTGTTGGGGCCAGCGTTTGCCATAGAGAGGGCCCCACGCGTATGGGTCAGGGGATTACCAAAGGTCTCATCCTTAAAGCGATACCCAGGGCCACCGCTGCCACTACCGGTCGGATCGCCACCCTGGATGACAAAGTCACGAATCACGCGATGGAAGAGCACTCCGTCGTAAAACCCTTCATTGGCCAGGAAGACGAAGTTGTTCACCGTGATCGGCGCATGCTGGGGGTAGAGCTCTAGTTCGATGGTACCCTTATTCGTCTCCATCGTCACTTTATAGTTCTTAGCAGGGTCGATGGTCATTGCAGGCGGGCTATTCCAGCGCTTCGCACTCATGGGGCGCCCCTTTCATGTAGAGCGGACGGGAGTATGCCTACTCATGGCAGGCGTACCGACGGGCGATTATACCATGGTTACCGCGCATCAAGGAGGCTATCCACAGCGACGCTGAATCCCTCAAGGAGCTTTGAGACAGCCTGCTGACCCCGTCTAAAGAGGCCATGCTCAACATAGGCGTCATCACGGAATACCAGGACGGTCACCGTCTCGGTAAGGGGATTGACGATCCAGTACTCGGGAATAGTGGCTTCGGCATAATCCAAGGGCTTCTCCTCAGTATCGCGTTTCGGCCTATCTGGACTGACAATCTCGGCCACGAGATCAGCCCCGAGCCAATACTCATTCTGGCGACGCGGATCATCTGCCTCCAGAAGGAGCAGAAGATCGGGTTCGCGAAACTTACCCGGACGCACGGCGAGGCGAAGTGGTGCATACGCGACCGTACCACCACGTGGACGCACAAAAGCCAGGAGGCTGAGGAGCAGGAAGAGAGAGATGGCCTGGTGTTTATCGGTAGGCATTGGCAGGATTTCGATCAGGCCATCAGTGTATTCGATGAGGCGGTTGGTCTGGTTGGTCAACGCCAGATACTGCTCAACGCTCCAGAGCCCCTGTAGTGGCGCGAGATCGATCTCGGCTACCTCATCAGGCCAGACCATACGTAGCAGCGGTGCTTTCAGTTCGACCGCCATGGCGTTGCTCCTCTCCAATTCTACCGTAGAGCATGGTTCAATTAGGTTGGGTGCTATGGAGAGCCTCGCCCTCCATACTCCCTGTTGAGCGGTTAAGCGCATGTGCACCATAACCCAAGTTACGGCTCCATACTACAGTATACCAAGCGCGAGCTCGAGCGTACACACCTATGTCAACACCCAACCCTCACAACCCTCTCGCCGACCTGACCTGGCTCAACATCGGTGATATCTGCACGGCCCTCGGCGTTGGACCAGGTACACCTCTGCGTGGTCTCGTTGAACTAGCTTGCCGCCCAGCGGCCCAACGCTTCGCCCGTCAGATTCTCCACCTCGATCAGCTCGTAGGCGTCGGTGGATTACCCAGCGGGAGTAGTTGGATCTGCGCCCAGCTGAGTGATGGCCTCCTGATCACGGGTGAGCGTCCGCCAGCACAGGGCTCGCTGCTCGTCGTGGCCAACCATCCCGGCCTCCTCGACGCAGCTGCACTGGCCAGTGCAATTGGACGGCCTGATCTCCGCGTCCTGGCGATCATGCGCCCCTTCTTACGCAGCCTGCCCAATATCGCCACCCAACTCTTCGCGGTTGGCCCAACCCCAGGCACCCGCATGGCAGCAGTACGCGCCGCCAGCCGCCACCTGCGCGCCGGTGGAGCGCTCCTCACCTTTCCAGCAGGGCGGATCGAGCCCGATCCAGTGAGTATGGGTGGTGCCGAGAACACCCTGGTGGAGTGGTCAACTAGCCTGGAGCTGATCACCCGGTTAGCCCAACCTCTTACGGTGGTGCCCGCTATCGTAGGGGGGGTTATCTCACCAGAGGCCTTACACCATCCTCTCACTAGGCTACGGCGAACTGCAGCCGATCGTCAGTGGCTGGCGGCCATTCTCCAGTTGGGCTGGCCTGCACTACGCCGACACAAGGTTCGCGTCGCCTTTGGCCAACCAGTCGCTGCACATAGTCAGACGATTACGCCTATCGTCCATGCCGAGGCCCGACGTTTAATCAGTAGCCTGAGCAGGGGAGATCCATAATCTAACTGTAACGTAGGGAGATGGCAAAGGCTTGTCATGACTTTTTGCCTTGGCTATACTACGTTCAAATGAGATCGAAGGCATGCTGCAAACCAGTTTGATCGTTCAGTGGGAGGTGTGGAGGCTGCGCCCTGCACACCTCCCACCGGACAGTCACGCTGGTGCAGCCAACCTTGAAACAGCTCTTGGGCTTGTGACCAAATTTTGCTGTTCGCCGCCACTATGGCTTTGAGAGAGATGCTATGAGCGAGCTTGAAACTACCCTCAATGATGCAGCTGTAGCTGCCAAACGTATCGCTACCGATGCCGACGCTGCCATCTTCACGATCACTGACGCCGCCGAAGCTGTGATTAAGTCTGACACTGCTGCCCGTACCAATACGCGCACGCCATCGTTCGCCCGTGCCCCAGCCACCATGGCGGCCGCGGCTATTGCCTCAGCCAGGGCGCGGGTTCTCATGCGTACCGCCGCCGCACAGGCGCGAATCATCGCCAACGCCGCCGTTGAGGCTGCCGATGTTGCCGCACGCGCACGCACCCTCGTCCGCTTCTCAACGGCCGACGCGGTGACGGTTATCGCCGCCGCTGAAGCACTCCAGGCAGCCGCAGTCGATCTCGTCGCCGCTGCAGATGCTGCAGCAACTGCGGCCAGCGCCGCAACGACCGATGATACGACGGCTGCGACCACTGCTGCTGCGAATGCGACGACCGCTGCTGCTCGCGCTGCGGATACAGCTGCTCGGGCCATGGATGCTGCCGTCCGTGCCACCGATCCGAATGCACGCGCTATCGACGCGGCTGCTCGTCTGCGGGTATAATGAGGTAACGGTCACCGACCAGGGCGGGGGTAAAGCACGCCCCCGCTTTTACCTGACCCGCTCGGTCTCTATGCAGCTATCAATACCCTCAGTTGCGCGCTTCCTAGGTTTCCAGATGGCACTCCTGATGCGCGGAGATGCCCTGGAGATGCTCAGCCGGCTGGTGCAGAGTCACGGTGATATTGCTACCGTTAAGGCAGGATCGCAACAGCTCGTGCTGCTGAGCCACCCCGATCTCGCTCGCGTGCTGCTCGTCACCGAACAGCGTAGCTTTGTCAAGGGTGAGGCGCTGCAACGGGCACGATCTGTCCTGGGTAATGGTCTCCTAACGAGTGAAGGCGATGTTCACCTCCGTCAACGACGGCTCGTACAACCTGCGTTCCATCGTGAGCGTATCGCGGCTTACGCTGAGACGATGAGCCAGTATAGTGAGCAGGCCGCGCTCCGCTGGCACGCTGGTGAGCGCGATATGGCTCGCGAGATGGCCCAACTGACCCTGGCCATTGCGGGGAAGACCCTCTTTGATGCTGAGGTCGGCGACGATGCCCAGGCGGTGGGTCACGCGCTTGATGAACTCATGGGCGCCTTTGGGCTGCTCATGCTCCCTTTTAGCTCGCAACTAGAGCGCCTGCCCATCCCACCCATGCGCCGCATACGCCGTGCACGGGCAACGATCGACAACGTGATCGCCCGTCTTATCGCTGAGCGGCGTGCTGAAGGGGCACGAGGCGATCTGCTCTCCACCCTGATCTTTGCCCAGGATAGCGAGCAGGGTGGAGAGCAGATGGATGATCAGCAGCTGCGTGACGAAGCGATCACTATCTTCCTTGCCGGCCACGAGACGACGGCAAATGCGCTAAGTTGGGCATGGTACCTTCTCGCACGTAACCCTGAGGCCGAGGCACGGCTGCACGCTGAGGTCGATACGCTTCTTGGCGATCGCCTACCGAGCGCCGATGACTTCCCGCACCTCACCTACACTCGTGCCATCGTTGCCGAGACCCTGCGCCTCTATCCGCCTGTCTGGATCTTCGGACGTCGTGCGATTGCGCCTGTTACGATCGGTGATCAGCTGATCCCCATTGGTACGACAGTCATGATTAGCCCCTGGGTGCTGCACCACGATCCCCGCTTCTTCCCCGATCCCGAGCGCTTTCTGCCTGAACGCTGGCTGAGCGAGGAGATGGCCCAACGTCCACCAACCGCCTATCTGCCCTTTGGCGGCGGGGTACGTATGTGCATCGGTGAGCGTTTTGCCTGGATGGAGGGTGTCCTCATCCTGGCCACACTCGCTCGCCGCTGGAGCTTCCGCTTGCGGGATGGACAGGTTGTGGTGCCACGCCCGGCAATGACGCTCCGCCCCCGGGGTGGCATGCCGATGCTCTTCACGAGACGAGAAGCCCCTAGTAGTGAGGCGTGATCGATCGCCTATGGCTCGCCTACCACGTATTCGCCCCCCCCTGCTCCTCGCCATCCAACTGCTACTTGCTGTTGTAGTAGCACTGTTTGTCTGGTTTGATAATAGCCTGCACCGTGGGATAACGTTCCACCCACTCCCCCCTCCAGTGGCTGATGGCAGTGGACCTGCCCTCGGCGTGAACCTCTTCAATATCCATCTTGAACCTGATCCCGCTGCGGTACGGCGCTCACTTGAACTCGCCACGGCTATGGGGGCGCGCTACGCACGGATGCAGGTACCCTGGGAGGATATTGAGATTCATGCCCGTGGCGATTTTGAGGATCGGCGGAACCTCGCTACGGTTGGGGCCGTCTCTTCCTGGGCTAAGTATGACCGCCTGGCTACGCTGGCGAACGAGATTGGAATCGAACTGATCTGGCGTCTCGATCGCCCACCTGCCTGGGCCCGTGAAGCGGTAATCGCCACCGCGGAGTTTCAGGCCGGACTGGCTCGCGACGGAAACTCTACTGGCCCACCTGATAATTATGTCGACTACGCGACGTTTGTCGGACTGCTGGTCGAGCGCTACGATGGCGATGGGGTTGCTGATGCACCGGGTAGCCCGATCGTACGCCACTTTCAGATCTGGAATGAGCCCAACCTCAAAAATGAGTGGAACTGGCGGGAGCCACAGCCTGAGCAGTTCGTTGCATTGCTGCGCCTAGGAGCAGAGGCAATCCGTGCGGCTAATCCCGCTGCGCTGATCATCTTCCCCGGTCTAGCCCCAACCGACGGGCTCGACTCGAGCGCGCCCATGACCGAGTTGGAGTATCTCGACCGGGTCTATCGGGCTGGCGGGGCAGCCTACTTCGACGTCATGGCAGCACAGGCGTATGGACTTGGCCAGCCACCCGATGAGCATCGCTACATCTTCCTGCGCAACCGCGCCAACTGGAACTGGCGCCGCCCAGTAGATACCCGTAACGATGTGAGCCGAGTCGTCCTGTTGCGCGAGGTGATGGAGGCGAATGGTGATCATGCCACTCCGATCTGGGTAGCTGAGTTTGGTTGGAATAGCGCACCAGAACGCATTTCAGCCGAGCGGCGCTTCACCTGGGGTACCCCGGTGAGTGAGGAGGTGAAGGCTGCCTATCTGGTGGGCCAACTCGAACGGGCCCGCGATGAGTGGCCCTGGATGGGGGTGATGAATGTCTGGATGTTGCGCTACGGCGGCTACGCCGAACCGAATCCAGACGATCCTACACCCTACTTCGCCCTGATCACACGTGATTGGCAACTGCTTCCCGCCTATGCGGCCCTGCGCACCTTCAGCACGTCACCGTCCGTGGTGGGTGTAGGCACGCACCTCTGGAGCCATCGAGCGGTGGAGCCGATCGCCGGCGGGTGGCGGGTGCGCTTCAGTGGAACACGTCTCGCTCTCCTCGGGGGAGGTATCGATACGGATGGAGCACTGCGTATCACGATCGATGGTACGGAGCAGATCCTCATCCCAACCAGCCTTGGTGGCCGAAGCGCCCTAATGACCCCCAACCTCCCGGATGGTGTGCACACCCTCGAACTGCAGGGCGATCGCACTCCCGAGCTCCTCCTCATCGAACGAGCACGCCCGTGGGGATGGCTCTGGGATTATGGCCCCATGCTCCTCTTCGGCACCATGCTGCTGCTGGGCGCGGCAAGTTTTCGTGCACTCGGCCCCGTCCTCGATCGGAGTAGCGCACGACTACGGCGACTCCAACAGCGGGTACGTCATCAACAGGGGTTCTGGGCGCGCTTCATCCAGCCCGACAGCCTGGTCATGCTCGGACTGCTGTTGGCGATCGTCATCGGCTACCGCGGCTCAGCACAACTGCCTCTGAGCCTGGCTGGAGTGGTACTCTTTGCCCTCCTAGCCTTAGCCCGACCCCATCTGGCCCTCCTGTGCATCCCGCTGACCCTGCCGCTCTACTTCATTCCCAAAGCCCTATTTGACGCCCGCTTCGCCATCCGTGAGGGCGGGATCTCCCTCCCCCTACACGAGGTTCTCCTCATGGTGGTAACGGTGGCGACGCTACCCTTACTGGTGGGTCAGGTGCGTGCCATACGCACATGGAGACTTGATCGCGGTGCACTCCTGCGCGAATTCGCGCCCATAGCCCTCTTCGTCGTGGCCGCACTCTGGGGCCTGATGATCGCCACGGCACGCGGTCCGGCCCTGCGCGAACTACGCTGGCTGGTGATCGAACCGCTGCTCTTTGTCGGCCTCGCTCTGCTGCTCGGCAGCCAACAGGCAAGACCGGAGCGCTACTGGCTCTGGCTGCTCCGCGCCTGGCTCGTGGGTGGGGCGTGTGCGGGGCTGTGCGGCATCCTCCAATTTTTTGGCGTGAACCTCGTACCACTCTTTGGAACCAAGGTGGGCTTCAGCGAAGATAGCTTTCTGGTCGAAGGGGTACGCCGCGTCAGCAGCCTCTACGGCCACCCCAACAACCTCGGACTAGCCATGGGGCGCTACTGGCCCCTGGGTGCAGCCATGGCCCATCTCGCCTTCTGGGGGGCATCCCACTGGCGTGAGGGCATCGTACGGGCGTGGCCCTACCTGCTCGCCACCCTCCTCTGCCTGGGCGGGCTCGTGGTCTCCTTCTCGCGTGGTGCCTACCTGGGTGCCCTAGCTGCCGCCTTGACCCTCGCAGTTGCCCTGCTGCCCACCGCCATCTGGCGCGATCGGCGCCTCTGGGTAGCTGTTACTACGCTCCTCACAGGCGGTGGGCTCCTGATCCTCACCCTCGTTCCTAGCCTCGGTATCGAGCGCCTCAGCCTCACAGCGGCCAGCGGTAATGTCCGCCTGCAGACCTGGGCTTCGGCCCTGGCCATGCTGCGGGATCATCCTCTTGGTATTGGGCTTGATCAGTTTGGGCAACGCTA
>CAIWUD010000562.1 GCA_903915775.1 uncultured Chloroflexota bacterium
GGTTGGGCGGGGAGGTTCGATCTGTTTGCTGCTCCCAGGTGGTTGTGGAATGATGATGCGCGGACGGCGCAACGGCTGTTCCAGACTCGTCTGTCCGTCAATGAACGCCTCCTGGCGATCCTGACTACTCAGGAGATCGAAGAGCGCTTGATTCATGGGACGCACGCCGAAACCTTCAGTGATGATCAGCGTGAGCGCGGTGTCAGCGCGCTGATGGGCCTGGTCTGTCGGTCGTACACTGAACTCGTAGGCCCAATCGGCCGGACTCTGCCAACCCAGGAAGTCGCGTAGCTCCTGCTCTTCGATACCACCCACGATGATGCCACGTACCTGTTCGGCAACTGCTCGGCGCAACGTTGCGGCGCTCACCGAGGCGCCACAGATAAGGATTGCGTATGCACTGCGTGCATCAATCTGCTCGGGGCGCACAACCTCCCGCGGATCGAGGGCGAGGAGGCGTAGCACTCCGCTGTGTTCTCTACCTATCCCAAAAGCACCGTAGATCTGGGTCGCCGGCGTTTCGATGACGACACCCCGTGAGGGCATGATCTCCATCACGATACCACGGAGTGCCGCAGAGAGTGTATACTCGACAGGGTTGGGCGCGAGGGTCAGGTAGCCCGTCGTCTGGTCGATTGCGGTGATAAGTCCGTCAACTGGGGCGCGGCAGCGTGCACCTAGGGGGTTGCGTGATCGCGCCAGTAGATCGCCACGACGTACTGCAGTTCCAACCTCTCGACGTACCACTTTCGGTAGCTGCTTAGGGGGTATGGAGAGCTGGTGGGCAACATCGATCAACTGGGGGGGGAGGGGCTGCCATGTGCGTGCAACAATATCTTCTGGTTCGACCCTGCTCCCCTGACGAACGGTCACCTCCCCAGGGTGGGGCAGATGGCGTTCAAGGCGAACCATCATGCTCGCAACTAAGGGTGGAACCCCCTCAGGGTTGAGGAACGACATAGGATCTACCTCGGGCATCAGCCCCTACACAGCCAATGGTACAGCTGCCACGATCGATTATAGCATGTTGGTGTCGTCTAGAAGTGGCTCTTGGGCATGGTTCCATGGTGGCTGCGCCGGTGAGTCTGTCTGGTGGAGGGCGGTGCCCTCACACCCCCGCCTGGGCCAGGTCTCCGTGGCGTGGGTAAGCCCCCAGGATGTGTATGGTGAAGATTAAGGAGTAGGTTATGACCAGTGCAGGCGATCGATACCTGGTTGCGATTGGCGGTGGTGGCGGGGTAAGTCAGCTTCTACAGGGTGTAGAGCCCTATTTTGCCAGGCGCACCGCGGTGATCGCGGTCACGGATACAGGGCGAAGTACGGGTGTAGCACGTGCAATCGGCGATATCCCCGCCCCTGGCGATCTCCGGAACACCCTCGCTTCAATGGCCGCCGAGCCTGATGGGCTCCTGGCGCGACTGATCCAGCACCGCCTCGTTGCGCCAACCGTTCCCGTCCTCGACGGAATGGCCTTTGGTAACCTGCTGATCGCGGCGCTCACCCAGCTTGGCGGCGACTTTGGCAATGCCGTAGCCACGGTGAGTCGGATGCTCGACTGTCAGGCTGAGGTGCTCCCGGTTTCGAATGAGAGTACGCAGCTCTGTGCAACCCTGGCTGATGGCCGTACGGTTGAGCGCGAGCTAGAGGTACGCGGGCTCAACAAGCCACCCATCCAGCAACTCTTCCTCAACCCACCGGCTGCCGCCACTCCTGCAGTCATGCGGGCCATTGCCCAGGCTGACCTGATCGCTCTTGGCCCCGGGAGCTTTTTTACTTCGCTGATGGCCACACTCTGTTTTGAAGGTCTCGTCGATGCCCTCCGGCAGACTCGAGCGACCATCGTCTTCATCTGCAACAGTACGACTCAGCCGGGGCAGACCGACGGCATGGGAGTCTACGACCATGTAC
>CAIWUD010000563.1 GCA_903915775.1 uncultured Chloroflexota bacterium
CCTCGACCAACCGCTCGACGGGCTGCTGCGCGTTCACGACCATCGTCCCTGGCCCCTGGAACGGGCAAACTTTACGCTCCTCCTCGATGGGCAGCCACTCGAGGGGGTCGAGCGCCTGGATCGGGATGGCCGACAGATCAGTTGGGAGCTGCGCTTCCAACTGCCCCCAGATCGCCTCAGCCGCGAACTGCGCCTGACCCTACGTAGCGATACCTGGAATCCTGCCCGTGATACAACCGACAATCCGCGGAACGAAGATCTCGCCCTCCAAGTCGAGACGCTTAACTTTGAGCAGGATGGTGTTACACTGGGGTTGCGCGAGTCGCTGCCGGTACCACAACCTGGTCCCGATCGGCGCAGCCTCTGGCTCTGGTACTTCGATCCACCCAACCGCCACCTCCTCGACCACTGGCTCTGGTTTCTGGTCGTGGCCCACCTCCCCCGATCGCTGTTGATCACGCAGGTCGGCTTCTATGGCATACTAGGGCTTACGACCCTCTGGCTGGGTTGGCGTGGTCTGGGGCCAAGCCTTAGGCGGCGCCCCGGTACGACAACGGAGACCGCTTCATGACACGCTCACGCACCCCCGCTCCGACCTGCGAACTCTCGATCGTGATGCCCTGCCTCAACGAAGCTGAGACCCTCGCCAGTTGTATCGTCAAGGCACAACGCTTTCTGCACGAACATCAGGTTGTCGGTGAAGTCGTTATTGCCGACAATGGAAGCACCGATGAATCCCCGGCCATCGCCCTGGCCCACGGTGCCAGATTGGCGATCGCGAGAAGCCGTGGTTATGGTAGCGCACTCATGACCGGCATCCGCGCTGCCCGTGGACGCTACGTGATCATGGGCGATGCCGATGATAGCTACGACTTTACCCGGCTCCAACCATTCCTCGATGAGCTTCGTGCCGGTGCCGATCTGGTGATGGGCAACCGCTTCAGCGGTGGGATTGCCCCCGGTGCCATGCCGCCACTGCACCGCTACCTGGGCAATCCGGTGCTCACCGCGATCGGGCGCATCTTCTTCCGCAGCAATGTACGCGACTTCCACTGCGGCTTGCGCGGCTTTGACCGCGACGCTATCCTCGGGCTCGATCTGCGCACGACGGGTATGGAGTTTGCGAGCGAGATGGTGGTGCGGGCCACACTCCACGGCCTCACCATCCGCGAAGTACCAACAACCCTCTCGGTCGATGGGCGTAGCCGCCCGCCCTACCTGCGCAGCTGGCGTGATGGCTGGCGCCACTTGCGCTTCCTGCTGCTCTTCAGCCCGCGCTGGCTCTTCCTCTACCCGGGGTTGCTGCTCATGATCATCGGGCTGCTCGCCGGTCTCTGGCTACTGCCGGCGCAGCGGAGCATCGGCCCAGTTACCTTTGATATTCACACGCTCCTCTACGCCGCCGCCGCGATTGTGGTCGGCTTCCAGGCGGTGCTCTTCGCCATCTTTACAAAGATCTTTGCGATCAGCGCCCAACTCCTGCCCCCTGACCGTAGGCTGGAACGCTTCCTCAGCCGCGTCTCGCTGGAGGCTGGGCTCATCCTGGGTGGCGTGTTGCTGCTCAGTGGGCTCATCATCTCGGTGGTAGCGCTCCTGCTCTGGAGCCGTGAGTCGTTCGGGGCGCTGATCCCCACGGCGATGCTGCGGGTGATTATCCCCGCCGTCACCCTGCTCATCCTGGGCGCCCAGCTGATCTGGTCAAGTTTCTTCTTGAGCATCCTCGGGATGCGTGGCTCCATCATGAGTCAGCCCAACCCAGAGGAGGTTGCCCACCTGGGGTTGGGCGAGGAAGCGCTGATCGGCGCGCAGCCCGGTAACCCAGACGATCGCCTCAGCGTCGACGAGCAGTGGCCAGGCGTCCCGCAGAGCACGGGGAACCTTCCGGTCGACAAAGAAGTCCTGGATCTTACGGCTTCCCGTGGCCCCCTCGGGGCGGAAGCGGTCACCGGGTCGGCGGCGGCGCAGGCGCAGCGGACCGGTGAGTCTGGACCCATCCAGGGCTAACCACCAGGCCCCCGCTTCGGCTGGCGCAGCGCTCCCCACGAGGCAGTACCAACCCGCACCAAGGGCGGTGATCCCCGGCCAGGCCAGGGTGAGTTCGTCGCTGACAAGCTGTGGGACACGATCCGTGGGTGGGGCCCCGGGGCGCGCTAGGACGAAGCCGTGCTGATCGACACGGAGCCAGAGCGTGCGCCCAACGAGCATCTGGCGCCCAGCCATTCTAGTAAGCGCACGGGCCGCCTCCACCTGAGCCATGCTCGGCTCATCCGCGCCAAGTTGGGCCACGGCACGCCGCAGGGCCAGCCGCTGCAGACTGGGGTGGAGCATCGACCATGCCGCCCGTTGGAAGCTGATCTGTGCATGCCCCTCCGTGACGAGCTGGGGCCAGTGGGTGCTGAGCTGACTCTGCAGGTAGTCGTAGTCATCGGCGCAGAGCTGCGCCGTGCGTCCGAGCGCCGCCAGGAGGCGCGGATTCTCGCTGCTGAGGGTGGCCAGGATGCGGCGGATACGCGTACGGGCGTAGCGTGGGGAACGGTTACTCGGGTCGTCGAAGGGCTCCAGCCCATGGGTAGCGCAGTAGGCCAGAATCTCGGCGCGGCTACGCTGCAACAGGGGCCTGATGAGTGGTGGCCCTGCTGCTGTGAGCGCTACTCCAGTGGCCCATTCGGCCCAGGGTACCAGGGGACGCATACCACGTAACCCAGCGAGACCAGCCCCGCGCAGGGCGTGGAGGAGGAGTGTTTCTGCCTGATCGTCCGCCTGATGGGCTACTGCAACCCCATGCACCGCACTGCGTTGAGCAACCTCGGCCAGAAACGCGTAGCGTGCCAGCCGCGCAGCAGCTGGCAGCCCCAGACCCGTGGCCTCTGCCAGTGCCGGAACGTCGCGGCGCTCCACAACCACCGGGAGCCCCCACGCTTCTGCTTGTGCGGCGACAGCAATCGCCTCAGCCTCAGCCTCGGCACCGCGGATGCCATGGTCGAGATGGGCGACATGCAGCGCCGGGCCACCCTGCATGCGCAACTGCAGCAGCAGATGGAGTAGGCAGAGCGAATCGGGGCCACCCGAGAGCGCAACCAGGAGGCGACGATCGGGGTGCAAGAGCCCCGCTTCTTGCAAGAAGACGCGCAGGGTGTCGCGGAGTGTGTCGGCCATCATAAAAGAGTGAGGGCTGAGGGCAGCCGAACCCTTTGGTCCGCACAGCACCCCAGCCCTGCTTTTCTGGTGTCGGAGGCGGGATTTGAACCCGCGACCTAACGATTATGAGCCGTTTGCTCTACCGCTGAGCTACCCCGACAAACCTCGCTGATTGTATCACGGTGCGAGATCAGCGTCAAATGTACTGTGCTCGGTAACTGTTCACACTTCTCCTGGAGCAAGGGCATCTCACCCTCGGAGCCCCTCCCCGTAAGGGCAACCTCCTGTGGTTGCCCTGCCGCTGGCTTGACCCAACCG
>CAIWUD010000564.1 GCA_903915775.1 uncultured Chloroflexota bacterium
CGTAGTGGCCGTCCCATCGCGGTGGGTCTGGTCGGTGCCGGCCAGATGGGGATGGGACTGGTCAGTCAGGTTGCCTGTATGCGTGGGATGCGCATTATGGCGATTGCTGACCTCATGATCGATCGCGCACGTCAGGCTTTTCGTGCTGCAGGGATCGCTGACCAGGAGATCGTCGTCGCCGATGATCCCGGCCTGGCTGATGCAGCCCTCGCGATGGGACGCCGGGTGGTGACGCGTAGCGCCGACCTGCTGCCACAACTGCCCGGGCTTGAGGCGATCATTGAGGCGACTGGTATCCCTGACCTCGGCGCACGGATTGCGTTTAACGCCATTCTCGGGCGTAAACATGTCGTGCTGCTCAATGTTGAGACTGACGTGACCGTTGGTCCACTGCTGAAGCGCATGGCTGACGTGGCTGGTGTCGTCTATACCGGAGCAGCAGGTGACGAACCGGCGGCAACGCTGGAGCTCTACCAGTTCGCGCAGACCCTCGGCCTGGAGGTCATCTGTGCGGGTAAGGGGAAGAATAATCCCCTCGATCGAACGGCGACCCCTGATATGCTTGCGGCAGAGGCGCGGCTGAAAGGTGCCGCACCCAAGATGCTCTGCTCGTTTGTTGATGGGACGAAGACCATGGTGGAGATGGCTGCCCTTGCCAATGCAACCGGGCTACTACCCTCCAGACGAGGTCTCCACGGGCCGACAACGACCGTTGATCAGTTGGCTCGGGTCTTCTCACTCCGTGATCAGGGGGGGATCCTCGATCGACCTGGGGTCGTCGACTATGCTATTGGGAATGTCGCTCCCGGTGTCTTCCTCGTCTTCACCTCCACACTGCACGTGGTGGTTGATGAGTTGCGCTACCTCAAGATGGGTGATGGCCCGAATTGGGCCCTCTATCGGCCGTACCACCTCACGAGCCTTGAAACGCCACTCTCCGTCGCACGGGCGGTGCTTGATGGTGAGGCGACCATTGCTCCAAGCTGTGGCCTAGTTGCTGAGGTGATTACCGTGGCTAAGCGTAGACTCCGGGCCGGCGAGACGATCGATGGAATTGGTGGCTTTACCGTCTACGGTCTGGTAGAGCATGCTTCGATTGCCCACGAAGAGCAGTTGCTCCCCCTCGGTCTCGCCCAAGGCGCAACGTTGCGGCGTGATCTCCCTCCGGATACCCCCCTCACCTATGGGGATGTGAGCCTGGACGAGCGCCAGACCGTGGTGCAGTTGCGTCGTCTGCAGGATCAGTGGCTTGGTCGCCCCGTGGCCGTGGTGCGCTGATGCCACCTCCCGACTCTGTCTGGCTGCATGACCGCTGAGCCTGTCCAGTTTGGGCTAAGCCCGCCGCATGGTACAGAGCACTCCTGGGCCAGGTGGTAGCCTCGCGGATGGGACGTCTGTCCCCGGGCGGAGGTGCGTTAGGTTGAACGGAGACCCTTGAAGGCCGCCCTATGCCTTCCCCATCGTCCAGGAAGGCCGGAGATCGTACCAAGAGTATGGAACCTAACCTTTCACCCGCTCGTATGCGTGAAGCACTGCAGTTGATGCTGCGCATCCGCGCCTTTGAAGAGACCGCTGAGCAGCTCTACATGCGCGGTCTGGTTCATGGCACCATGCATCTGTCGATTGGGCAGGAGGCAAGTGCGGTCGGTGCGGTTCTGGCCCTGGAGCCGACGGACTATATCCTCTCGACCCATCGTGGCCATGGTCACTGTATCGCCAAAGGGGCCGATCTCGGACGGATGATGGCGGAGTTTATGGGCCGTGAGCATGGCTACTGCCGCGGGCGTGGTGGCTCAATGCATATCGCGGATATTGATGGCGGTAACCTTGGAGCGAACGGAATCGTTGCGGCTGGCCTCCCGATTGCCGTTGGTGTCGGGTTGAGCATGCAGCTCCAGGCCCTCCCACACGTCTGCCTGGCGTTCTTTGGCGATGGTGCCGCTAATGAGGGGGCCTTCCACGAGGCGCTGAATGTTGCGGCAATTTGGAAGCTGCCGGTCGTCTTCTTCTGCGAAAATAACAACTACGCCATGTCGATGTCCGTGCGCAATGCCTTCCCCACCGAGCTGATCAGCCAGCGTGCCCAAGCCTACAATCTTCCTGGCGTGACGGTCGATGGGAATGATCTTCAGGCGGTCTATGGGGCAACCGCCGCCGCTGTTGCACGTGCACGTGCGGGTGCGGGTGCTAGCTTGATCGAGGCCCGAACCTACCGCTGGCGCGGGCACTCCAAGAGCGATCGTAACCTCTACCGGACACAGCAAGAGATTGCGGCTTGGAAAGAGCGTGACCCTATCGCCCACCTGCGCACGCAACTCATCGCCGATGGACTCCTCCAGGAGGCTGAGGCTGAAGCGATGGCTGCTCAGGTGCGTGAGGAGATTGCGGCTGCCGTGGCTTTTGCTGAGGCGAGCCCTGAACCTGACCCCCGCGATCTGGAAGATGAGGTCTATGCATGACGAGCGCTACGCAACCATATGCTGAGACAGTTACCGTGGTTCAGCGTGAGGTT
Source organism: uncultured Chloroflexota bacterium (assembly GCA_903915775.1). Taxonomy (GTDB): domain Bacteria; phylum Chloroflexota; class Chloroflexia; order Chloroflexales; family Chloroflexaceae; genus Viridilinea. The sequence goes on from CAIWUD010000564.1 coordinate 2,513, forward strand.
ACCTACGCCGAAGCGATCCGTGAGGGCTTACGCCAGGAGATGCGGCGCGATCCGCGGGTCTTCCTGGTTGGTGAGGATATTGGAGTCTATGGTGGTGCTTTTGGCGTTACAGGCGATCTCGTCCACGAGTTTGGTAGCGATCGCGTGCGCGATACGCCTATCGCCGAAGAGGTGATCGCTGGTCTCGCCATCGGTGCCGCCATTACGGGGATGCGACCCGTTGCTGAAATGCAGTTCAGTGACTTTGTGACCCTGGCAATGGAGCAGTTGGTTAACCAGGCTGCGAAGATGCGCTTCATGCTCGGGGGGAAGATTGCGGTGCCCATGGTGGTGCGCATGCCTGGTGGCTCTGGTACGGGCGCGGCTGCTCAACACTCCCAGAGCCTTGAGGCCTGGTTTGCCCACGTGCCCGGGCTCAAAGTGGTTATGCCTGCAACTCCTCACGATGCGAAGGGCCTGCTCATTGCCGCGATCCGCGACCTGAACCCGGTGCTCGTCTTTGAACATAAGCTCCTCTACCGTGTCAAAGGCTCAGTACCTCCTGAACTCTACACCGAAGAGCTCGGCAAGGCCCTCGTGCGCCGCCCCGGTCACGATCTGAGCCTGATTGCCTATTCGATCATGGTGCCCCGCGCCCTCGAAGCTGCTGAACTTCTGGCCAATGAGGGTATTGAGGCGGAAGTGGTCGATGTGCGCTGTCTCCGTCCCCTTGATGAAGCGACTATCGTTGCCTCGGCCCGCCATACCGGTCGTGTCCTGGTGATTCACGAAGCAGTGCGCAGCGGTGGCTTTGGCGGTGAAATCGTGGCCCGTATTGCGGAGAGTGAAGCCTTCGATTTCCTCGATGCTCCCATCCGTCGCCTCGCTGGTCGTGAGACGCCTGTACCGTATAATCGTGCGCTTGAGCGAAGTACGGTGCCTCAGGTTGAGGATATTGTTGCCGCTGCACGCGCACTGGTCAGGGAGTAGGCTATGCCGGTTGAAGTCGTCATGCCGAAGGTGGATATGGTCATGGAGACGGGAACCGTGGTGCGCTGGTATTGCCATGAGCAGCAGCAGGTGACCGCGGGTGAACCCCTCCTGGAGATTGAGACCGATAAGTCGACTATTGATGTTGAGGCACCGGCAAGTGGTGTCCTGAGTAGCATCACTGTCCATCCCGGTGATGTCGTGCCGGTGGCCACGCGTATTGCGCTGATCCTTGCACCCGGCGAGAGCCTCCCGGCGCCATCCCCTCCCCAAGATGCTTCTTCACCGCAGGAGTTGCGTCCACGAGCAACACCGGCGGCACGTGCCCTCGCCCGCCGCTATGGTCTCGATCTGGCGCTCCTCGCTGGTAGTGGGCCCCAGGGACGGGTGCGTAAGGCCGATGTGCTCCAGGCCGCAACGGATCAGCCCGCACCTGCTACGGTGGCGAACGGCGGTCCACATCCCCACGCTGCTCCTGAGCCTGGCCCACTACCCATCCCGCCACCCGAACCTGCTCAGGTGCCACTTCCACGATCCGGTGCGGAGGGTGAGCTAGTTCCTCTGACGGGGGTGCGACGCCTCGTTGCCGAGCGCCTGCAGCTGAGCGCTGCTATTCCTACCTTCACCCTCACCGCTGAAGTCGATATGAGCGCAGTGCAGCGTATCCGTGAGCGCTTGCCCTTCCGACCTTCGGTGACGAGCATCATCGCACGAGCCGTTGCGACCCTCTTGCTGAAACACCCCGAACTGAATAGCAGCTTTCGCCCCGAAGGTATCTGGCGCTACCACTCGGTTCACCTGGGGATTGCCATGGATAGCACTGGCCAACTCCTCGTGCCGGTGATTCATGATGCCCAACGCATGGGGTTGCAGGCAATCCATGCCGAGCTCGCCTCCCTGCGCACACGAGCTGCCGAACGTCGCCTTGGCCCGGCAGATCTGCGTGGTAGTAGCTTCTCCATCTCCAACCTCGGCATGTTTGGCGTCGATACGGTCACTGCAGTGATCAACCCCCCCGAGGCCGCGATCCTTGCTGTGGGCCGAACGGCTGAACGCCCCGTTGGTCGTAATGGGACGCTTCTGCTCTGCCCGATGGCTACACTCACCCTCTCTGTCGATCATCGCGTTACGGATGGTGCTGCCGCCGCTCGCTTCCTGGCTGATCTGCGCGCAGCACTCGAAGAGCCCTACCTGCTGCTCTGATGATCGCTGGAGATGACCATGTCGGATCTCCCAGAAACAGCTTGGTGGAGCTACCTCCGGAACCTGGCCGAGACACGCATCCTGCTGCGTAGCGCCACCCGGAGTGGGCTCCTGCGCCTGACGAGTCGCGCGTTGACCCTCGGAACTGGGGTGCTGGGTGCTCGTCAACTCTGGAGCCTGCCCTTTGCCGATATTGAGTCGATTGAGCTCTCGACAGCAACCGCCAGCCATGGTGTTGGTCTGCGCATCCGGACAGGTCAGCAGGGGTTGTTTGCAGTTGAGGGGGTCAACCCTGCAGCCGCTCGGCGCCTGTGTGAGCTCGTGGGAACACTCCGCGCCGTGTATACGCGTTCAAGGAGAATCTGATGTTTGAGGCAACAATCAGCATTAACCACTCGTCAGGGTTGCACGCCCGTCCCTTGGCAGCATTCGTGAAACTCGCAAAGAGTTTTGCATCCGAGGTTCAGGTACACAACCTTACCAATGGGAAGGGACCGATGAATGGCAAGAGTCCCGTCCATCTGCTGATGCTGACAGCACAGCAGGGCCATGTGTTGCGTATCGCCACCCGTGGCGCCGATGGCGAAGAGGCCCTGAAGTCCCTTGTGCGTCTGATTGAGCTCGACTTTGCACAGGAATCGAGCCATGACATCGTCTGAGTACCAACAATGCCGCCAGATTCATGGTGTCGCTGCCTCTTCCGGTATGGCCATCGGTCCAGCCTACCAACTCCGCCCGCGAGAGACCCATGTACTACGCCGGACGGTGGTCGATGTGGCAGCTGAAATCGTACGGCTGGGCGATGCACGCCGTCAAGCACGCGCCGAGCTTGAAAGCCTCCAGGCTCACGTCCTCGCGACCGTTAGTGCTGCTGAGGCGGGTATCTTTGAAGCACATATCGTCTTTCTTGAGGATCCAACCCTTTTCGATGAGGTTGAAGCTACCTGTCGTGCTACCAACTGCAATGTCGAGGTGGCTGTTGAAGTGACCTTTGATGGCTACCGGGACGTGCTGCTTGAGAGTGAGGATGAGCTCTTTCGCGCTCGCGCCAATGACCTGGAGGATATTAAGCAGCGACTCCTCCGCATCCTAGGTGGTACTACTGCTGGATTCGATCTCCTCCCCGAACCATGCGTGATCTTCGCCGATGATCTGCTCCCTTCCGTAGCCGTACAGCTCGACCGTAGTCGTATCTTGGGCTTCTGCCTCGCCACAGGGGGGCCAACCTCCCACGTCGCCATTCTCGCCCGTGGTTTGGGCCTACCGGCAGTGATGGGGCTGGGCGATACGATTCTGGATCTCCCTGCTGGGGTCACGGTGGTCGTTGATGGAACGAATGGCCTACTCGTGGTAGAACCCTCACCCGAACTGTTGCAGAGCTATACGACACAGATCGATCGTGAGCGGACGCGCCGTGCTAAGGAGCGTATCGCTGCTCGGGCCCCGGCAACGACGACTGATGGTACCACCGTCGTGCTGCTGGCCAATCTCAGCAGCCTAGCTGAAGCTGAAGAGGCGGTCGCCTCTGGTGCAGAGGGTGTAGGCCTCCTCCGTACTGAGCTCCTCTTCATGGATCGGGCAACACCGCCGACCGAAGATGAGCAACTTGGGCTCTATCGACAGATTGCCGCGCTCCTCGATGGCCGGCCACTGGTTATCCGTACCCTCGATATTGGTGGTGATAAGCCAGTACCCTACCTGCGCCAGCCTCCCGAGCAGAATCCTGCCCTTGGGGTGCGTGGGGTTCGGTTGGCGCGGAGTGAGCCGCAGTTGCTGCGCGATCAGGTGCGTGCGATCTGGCGTATTGGGTCTGGCTATCCCGTTAAGGTGATGTTTCCCATGGTCGCGAGCCTCGAAGAGGTCTACTGGCTGCGTGGACTTGTCGCCGAGATTGGTGCGGAACTGAGGGATCAGGGCCAGCCGATCCTGGATCGGCTGGAGGTCGGGGTGATGGTGGAGGTTCCCGCACTGGCACTCCTTGCCGACCATGTCGCTCGCCTTGTCGATTTCATGAGTATCGGTACCAATGATCTGACCCAGTATGCCCTGGCGGTGGATCGCACGAATGCGGCGGTGAGTGGTATCGGTGATGCGCTCCACCCAGCGCTCCTTCGCCTCATCGCTCAGGTCGCCCGCGCTGCACGGGCTGGCGGTGCTGCGGTGAGCGTCTGTGGCGAACTTGCCGGTAATCCCCTCGGTATACCAGTGCTGGCCGGTTTTGGCATCCATACCCTGAGCATGTCGCCGCCCCTCATCCCGGCAGCGAAGACGGCTATCCGTGAGTTGAGCTTGGCCCAGGCTCGCTCCGTCGCCGAGCATGTCGTTGACTTGGCTAGTACCCATGAGGTTCGTGCCTACCTGGAGCGGTGGATCTCTCCTTAGGTATGCTCCGCTCCAAATTGGCTTGATATGCCTACGCGAGGGCACGCCCGCTCCACGAGAAACTCCAACCTAGCCCCAATAGCGCCGGGGCTTACGCTCGCGTGGCCGACATTGTAGCCTACGGGTCGGTGGTGGTCGATGGGAATGATGCATGTGAGGCGACACGGGTAGCGGTCGAGCGCGCACGCTCTGGTGATGGGCCGAGCCTCGTCGAATGCAAGACCTTGGCGAGGATATCGCGCTCCAGCCGATCGCCTAACCCTCGCTAGAAAGGACGCTCAACGCTGTCTGCCCTGGCCCCATGACGGCTGGTATGGTTGCTGGCTCGCAACTCGAGATCTTCGAAGAGGGCGGCACGCACTTCATGTTCCTTGAGGCACCGGAGCGTTTCAATCAGGTGGTGCGCGACTTCCTCGCGTGACCATTGTTCGGGTAGCGTGGAGGGCTTACGCCCTCCACAAAAAACCTAACCCAGCCTTGGTAAGGCGAGACGGCTGTGCCGGCGCAGCCCTACCTCCTAATCAGCGGTAAAAAGATACGCTGACTGTTCGTTTGCGGCACCGGTGCAACCGGGACGCTGCCTACACGCTCGTCAGGCAGATCATCAGTAATCTGGATCTCGATAGCGCGATCGTTGATACCGGAGTTGGGCGCAATCTGCGTGAGCTGTGGACCCTCTGAGCTCAGGATGTTGAAGGCATTGGGTAGCGTGCTACTCTGCCCGGCGCTGATGACGAGCAGGTTGTAGCTCCCGACAGCCATACTCCTAGGAGCCGTGGCCGTGAAGCCACTGCCACTCAGTGGGGTGAGAATAGCGCGTACCCGTCGCACCAGACCGGTGCTGCGGGCGGCGCGCTCTGCGCTTTCGTTCAAGACGGTGGACATCGCCGTTGCTACCTGTGGTATGCTAGCCATCGGGAAGTTCCTTTCGGGTGTCAGCGAGTGTTGTATTTCTGACATCATACCCGACTTGGGACTTCCCATTTGCTTAAGTTGGTGCGTATGAGGGCCTGACCCTCCACAACCAGACCTAAACCAGCCCTGGTGCCGCCAGCGTGTCAGCTTGGCACTGCCTAGAGTGTCGTGTGGCGGAAGATATCCGTTTCGGAAACGAGACCGACCGGCTCACCACGCTCAGCCACCACCACGCGACGAATATGCCGCTTCAGCATCAGTGCAGCACAGTCGCTGATCGTGGTCTCAGGTTCAACAGTGATCAACGGACGTGTCGTCAGGGCGTCAACCGACTGCTCGTCGAGTGGCACCTGCCAACCTGCGGTTGTTCGTAGGAGATCGCGCATCGTCATGATGCCCCAGTTACCATGAGCGTCCGGCTTCACAATGATCGAATCGATGCCACGGGCGCGCATGAAATCTATGGTCTCCTTCAGTGGTGTAGACCCAGCTACGGCAATGATATGGCGTGCCATGAGTGCGCCGACCGTACCCTGAGGGTAGCTTCGATGCGCGGCCCGATCGAGCGTGGTGAACGAGATTGCTGAAGGGCGTGACTCACCGGAGAGGATACGATCCATGTTGGCGATCATAAGCTCGGCGAACTCCGAGGTTTTGACCTCACGTGCACCATCCATGATCCGTGCAAAGTCGTAGGTTACGGTTCTATCGAGAATAGTTCGCTCGAGTGCGGCAACGATCAGATCGGCTGCCTCAGTCCAGCCCATATAGCGCAACATCATGTCGCCGGAGAGGATAACCGAACCGGGGTTGACCTTATCGAGATCAGTGTACTTTGGCGCAGTGCCATGGGTGGCCTCGAAGATCGCGTGGCCGGTGATATAGTTGATGTTACCACCGGGTGCAATACCGATCCCACCGACCTGTGCTGCTAGGGCATCAGATAGGTAGTCACCGTTCAAGTTCGGCGCCGCGATGACATCAAACTCATCGGGGCGCGTCAACACCTGTTGAAAGGTGATATCGGCAATTGCATCTTTGATTAAGATCTTACCGGCAGCTAAGGCCTGAGCCTGCTCGGCGTTCGCTACAGCCTCCCCATGGGCCGCTCTGGTGCGTGCCCACTCTGCCCAGGTGTAGACGTACGCTCCGAAGACGCGCTCTGCGTAGGCGTACCCCCAGTCGCGGAACGCTCCTTCGGTGAACTTCTGGATGTTGCCCTTGTGCATCAGCGTGATGCTCTTGCGCTTGAAGGTGATAGCGTACTGGATGGCTGCACCGACTAAGCGCTCGGTACCGAGACGGCTCATTGGTTTAAGCCCAATTCCGAGTTCACACCTCCCTTCCGCAGAGTCACCCATCATTACCCGAAACTCGTCGGTCTTTGCTGCGGTACCAAAACGGATCTTGTCGAAATCGCCTGGAAAGGTCGCTGCCATGAACGCGAGCAGCGTTGCTGCATCTGCGGTTCCACCACGGTATTCTATTCCGGTGTAGATGTCTTCTGAGTTCTCACGGAAGATAACGACGTTCACCTTCTCTGGGTGGGTAACCGGCGAGGGAACACCCGGAAAGTGACGCACCGGCCGCAGACAGACGTAGAGGTCGAGAATTTGACGTAACGCCACGTTCAGCGAGCGAATACCACCACCAACTGGGGTCGTCAATGGGCCTTTAATACCAACTAGGTAGCGCTGAAATGCTTCGACCGTCTCATCGGGTAACCAGTTACCCGTCGCCTTAAACGCCTTCTCCCCAGCGAGCACTTCTGTCCAGGCAATTTTGCGCCGTCCATTGTAGGCGCGGGCGATGGCGGCGTCGAAGACGCGCACGCTCGCCCGCCAGATGTCGCGCCCAATACCATCACCCTCGACAAATGGAATGACCGGGTGATCTGGGACGTAGAGTTTCCCGTCAATGGTGCGTATCGGTTCACCGTGTGGTGCAGTGCCTGCCATCTTGTTCCTTCAATTCTAGGTCAACACGAGAATTAGCGACCCGCTGACGGTCAGCAGCGCACCGCTCCAGACGCGTAGCGTCACGTTTTCGACCCCCTTGCCAACAAGCAGTGGTGCCAACACGATTACCATAGGGACAGAAATCTGGCTAATCGAGAGCACCACAGCAACGGAGGTCAACTCTAGCGCGATCCAGCGTGCCCACGTTGCGAGTGCCACCAGAATACCCGCCAATACCTTGACCGCTGCCGCTTGACCATACTGGTGCAGCGATTGTCGGATGATGCTGCCCCCGCGCAGAGCCGTCATACAGGCGTAGCCTAACACGGTCGGAATCATACCGAGGGTGAGGCCGAGGAGGGCCGACTGGGTGGCTACTGCATCGGGAGCGCCAGTGCGCAGGATCTGTAGGCCATGGTTGATGAAGACAGGGCTGGTCGACCAGCAGAGCGTGACACCGATCGCATAGACAGCATCGCCAAGGGTGCGGTACCACGGTTCTGAACGGCTGCTGCGCGGCTGCTCTGCCTGGAGCCGTTCGATACTGATCACTGCGATACCGGCCATGATAACGCTGATACCGAGAGCGTCCCACCAGCTGGGAATACGCTGGTAGAAGAGCCAGTCAGTCATGACACCGAAGAGTGGCGTGGTGCCTACCAGTGCTGCGGTTCGTGCGGCACCGATCTTCTGCTGACTGATGTTCATCAGCGTCCAGCCGAGGAAGAAGTGCAAAAAGCCAGCCATCCCGAAGTCGAAGAAGGCTAGCCATGTAACACCACCGATAAGGGCAAAGCTCCCGCTGACGACCGAGATGAGCGCCAATACCATGCCGCTCACCAGTAGCTGGATGAAGGTGGCGACATAGACATCCATGTCCTTAACGGCGAAGCGGTTGATCGACTGAAACAGTCCAAAACCGATACCAGCAGCTAGTGCCCACAAAGCTCCGGTCATGATATCCCTTCAGATGGTGCTGCGTTCGTTGATTACGTAGCTGTTCGCCCTTCTCCCTAGACAAGGTTGGGTTTGGGATGTTTTATAGAGGGCTCAGCCCTTCACCTATGCCTTACCCCAAAGGTGAATAGTTACCTGATTGCAAGGCTTTGACTGCGGCCAGGATATTGTTATAACTTCCGCAACGACAGAGGTTCCCAGAGAGGTATTCGCGAATCGTAGCTTCATCAGCGGCTGGTATCTCGCGCAGGAGTGCCTCAACGGTCAGGATGAAGCCAGGAGTGCAGTAGCCGCACTGGAACGCAGCATGGTCGATGAACGCCTGTTGGACTGGGTGCAGCGACTCGGGTGTTCCAATACCTTCAATCGTGCGCACCTGTCGACCAGCAACCTGGCCGGTGAGGAGGAGACAGCTGCTGATCGCCTGGCCATCGACCTGCACGGTACAGGCGCCACACATGCCGACGCCACAACCTTCCCGTACACTCTGTAGGCCGAGATCATCGCGCAGCAGGTCGAGCAGACGGCGTTGAGGCGATCCCGACCAGGAGATGGTCGTTCCGTTGAGTTGCATGGTGATGGGTTCATTCATGGCTCATCTCCTCAGTGAGGGCGCGCAGTACGCGCTCCGGTGTGAGTGGGAGATCACGGATGCGCACTCCAGTGGCATCGAAGATCGCATTGGCTAGGGCTGGTGCAACTGGGGGGAGGGTCATCTCGCCGATACCGTGGTAGACATGACCGTCGTCTTCGACGCAGCTACTACGCAGTTGTCCAGGGAGATCCATGAATGACGGGATTAGGTAGTCGCTGAGGTTGTCGTTGAGTACACGACCATGGTCGTCAAAGAGGATCTGCTCAGAGATGGCGGGACCAAGGCCATAGATGACATTGCCATCATTTTGCAGGTTGGCTAGGGCAGGGTTCACGACTCGACCCGCGAATGAAGCGGCTTCGTAGCGGAGAACCTTCATCTTGCCAGTCTCAATATCAACGGCAATCTCGCATGCGCCCGCACCCTGATGCCAGTGTGGTGTCGCGACCCCTTGCCCAGTCTCTGGATCGAGACCGTGCTTGGTTGCAGCCGTACCGGTGGCACTGATCTCGGTGAGGCCCGCACGGCGCACAACCTCAGCGAAGGTGAGGCGTTCGTGCGGTGCATCGATAGCGTAGACCACTCCATCAGCGACGCCCAACTCGGCTGCTGGTCGTTCTAACCACGCCTCAGCTGACGTGCACAGCTTCTGCTTGAGCAGATCAGCCGCTTGGTGAATCGCTTCACCCATCATGGTTGTGGATCGAGCAGCACTTGTGGAGGTGTCGAATGGTGTGCGTGCCGTGTCAGGCCCAACGAGGTCAATGCGCTCGATAGCGATATCCATTGCCGTTGCTGCGATCTGACTGAGCGCCGTATGCGCCCCCTGACCCATCTCGACGCTACTGGTGTAGATCGTCAAGCGTCCCTGATCGTTGAGACTCAACCGTGTCTCAGAGCGTGAGGTTGCCTGCGTACTCTTCATCATGACGGCCATACCACGACCGTAACGCAACGCACCTTCAGCAGTCGGTTTCGCCGATTGCTGCCAACCGAGCCGTTCTGTACAGGCTTCGAGACACTCAACGACATGCATGTCGTGTACCTCTTCACCCGTGCAGAAATGGTCATGCGAGCGCAAGAGATTGACTTTGCGCACATGCAGTGGGTCGAGCCCGAGGCGGTGAGCAATCGTATCAATATGCGACTCGTAGGCCCATGTCGACTGCGAACTCATTGCACCACGAAACGCCGCTGCCGATGGGAGATTGGTGTAGATTCCGTACGAGTCGACATGGACCGCTGGAATACGGTAGGGGCCAACGCCACGAACCATACCGGACGAGACCAGCAGTGGGCTGGAATCGGCGTAGGCCCCGATATTCCAGGTCATGGTCACCTGACGTGCGGTTAAGCGGCCATCACGCGTTGCACCGCTCTTGATGGTAATCGATGCGGCATGTTTGGTTACCGTTACGAACTCCTCGGCACGCGACAGGGTCAATTTGACTGGACGACCGCCGACTTTCCAGGCTAGTGCAGCCACAAGCGGTTCGATACGGACGTGACCTTTGCCACCGTAGCCGCCGCCAAGTGGGCCGACAATGACCCGCACCTGGTCGCCACGTAAGCCGAAGAGATCACCGAGCAGTTTGTGTACCTGGTATGGTGCCTGTGCTCCGGTCCAGCATGTCAGTTGGCCATCACGGTACTGCGCGGCTAGACTATGCGTCTCGAGCGGTACGGTATGAGCTGCTGGACTGGTGAAGGTCTCTTCAACGATGATGTCGGCGGCGGCAAATCCGGCAACGATATCGCCATGGCGCAGTTTCGCGTGGATGAGCCGGTTTGCGGCAACGTTAGCGTGGAGCTCTGGCGCAGCAGCAGTTTGGGCAACAAATGGATCGAAAACGGCGGGGAGTGGTTCATAGCTGACCTGAATCTGCTGGAGTGCTGCTTCAGCAATTTCGGGACGCTCAGCGGCAACCAGGGCAACAGGCTCACCAATGAAGCGGACGCGATCGTAGGCGACCACCGGCTGATCGGCGCGGCTAATGCCATAGTTACGGGCAGGAGCACCCTGCTGGCCTAGATCAGCACCAGTGAGCACCGTCAGCACCCCAGGCATTGCCTCAGCGGCTCGCGTATCGATACCAGTGATGCGGGCGTGGGCGTGCGGGCTACGCAACACACGGGCATAGGCCATCTCGGGGAGTTGGATATCACCGGCATAGGCGAGTGTCCCGGTTACCCGGGCTACGGCATCACGCATGGGAATAGATTGTCCTACGGCCATGGCTATTCTCCAGACGAGGGGGAGGTATGCGCGATATGGGAAAGCGCACGCTTGATGAGCACTGCAATAATGGTGCGGCGGAACCAGGCACTGCCGCGCAGATCGCTGATGGGTCTCATACCTTCGGCATAAGCCATTGCGACTTCACGTATCGTGGCGGTGTCGAGCGAACGTCCGCGTACCCGAGCCTCAACGTGCGGTAGACGCACCGGCACCGTCGTAGCGGCACCGACGGCGATTTGGCAGGATGCCACCTGTCCGGCCTGTTCAAACTCGACCAGGGCGGCGACGCCCACGCACGGGCGCTCCTTTTCGGCACGGCCACGGAACTTGAGGTAGATCTGGTGGCTTTGCGGTCGCAGAGGTAGCTCAACGTGCGTGACGATCTCTCCGTACTGAAGCGCAGTCTGCCCTGCTTCCAGTAGCAGGGCATCGATCGCTAGGCGGCGCACACCCCTTGGGCTGCGCAAGACGGCGACTGCATCGAGGACCGCCAAAGCAGCGGGCATATCGGTGCCGTAGTTCGCCTCCATGAGATTACCGCCCAGGGTGGCTTGGTTGCGAATACGTAGGTGGCCGACCGTATGCGCGGCATCGGCAAGCAGTGGTGCATAGCGCCGTACCGCCGCTGCGGTCTCAAGGTGGCGCATGGTGACCATGGCGCCAATTGAGAGCCGATCACCATCAATCCA
>CAIWUD010000565.1 GCA_903915775.1 uncultured Chloroflexota bacterium
TAGCGCCAGCAGTCGAGCCGGCGCAGCCGCAATCTAAACGATACCCAACATCCCCAAGGCAGAAGTTACCCTAGTGATACCTACGCAAAGGAGAGCAAGACCATGGAGACAAATGGTCGTCAGCGAAGCATCAACGCGCTGATTGCGGGTATTTCCGGTTTTGTCATGGTGTTGCTCGTCGCCGTTGCCCTGAACCTCTTCGGCCTCCGTGGCCAGGGCCAGGCTCAGGAGGCACCGGCCCTCTTTCCGACCATCTATCTGACGCCGACCCCCGAGGTTCCCACCAAACCGACCCGCCCTGCCGCGCTGGCTGGTAGTGTACTGGCCAGCCCCACCCTGCGCACTGATGCCGATCTCAGCAGCTGGGAGTTTGTCGACGTTGGGGTCGTACTCAGCGATCAGCGCTCAGTCTGGAATGTGGAGGGTGGGGCGCTGCTGCAGAATCGCACTGCGGCGGCGGGTAACTCCGGCACCTACGAGACGATGGCGTTTATCGGCAGCCCAACCTGGAGCGACTACACACTGACTACCCGCTTCTACGATCAGGGCAATGGTAACGTTGGGCTTGTGGTGCGGCGGCAGGGCGAGAGTTTCTACCGGCTGCGCATGTTGGCAAATATCTATAGCGATACCCCTCGCCTGGTGCTGGAGAAGGTGGTTGCGGGTGTGGCGACGCCACTCGCTACCCGTGATATACCTGGCCATGCCCTGCATACCTGGTACGAACTGGCCCTACAGGTTGAGGGCGATCGGCTAGAGGCTTCACTCGACGGAGAAGCGCTGATTGAGGCGCGGGATCAGACCCTGACCAGTGGACAGCCCGGGATCTACACACGAGCGATGGGGCGCATTCGCTTCACTGATCTGCTCGTAACCAACCCCTAGAGCAGTGTGAGAGGGTAAGCCGCCTCCGGCGGGTTTGGGGGCAAGGCTCCCAAAACCCCCTCCTGTGAGGAGCGTGGGTTTTAGGGTGGCAGCCCTAAACAGCGTGATCATGGGCCGCATCCCCCTAATCCAAAAGAATCCTGAAGAAGGGAGTCAGGTGTGATTGTTCGTGCATTTTTCCTTGGCGTCCTGAGCGCACTGCTGCTACTCGCCGGTTTGATCCCTGCCCGTATGGCAGCGCAGGGTAACCCCAACCTCCGCCTGGTTGCCGCACAGACGGTGACTGGATCGAGGGGGGTAAAACTTCCCGATCTGGCGGTGGCCAAACGCACGGTTGCTCTCTCTGGTGGGGTATTCGATCGCTACGCCGCCACCTGGCTGAAGGCTGATGTGGATACGGCCTTTTCCAATACACCCATTGAGTTGGGGGCAGTCAGAGGGCAGCCGGACTATACGAATACCTCGGTGGCTGCACGTTCCGACGGAACGTTGACCTACGCCTGGAGCGAAAACGCTATCACTGGTCCCATCCAGGTGCGCCAGCGTGCTGCGAATGGCGCCCTCTCGGGGGTGTTTACCGTCCGCTCTGGTGGCCAGTACTTCTTCGTCGATATTGTGACTGCGGAGAATGGGACAACGATTGTCGCCTGGCGTGATACCGACAGTTACCGCTTCTCCTACTCTACGGGTGGGAACTTAGGTCAGTGGTCTGGGCCGATCGCTTTTGCCCCCGCGAGCGGTGGTCGGCCCATCCTCGCCGCTGGGCCCAACAGCGAGATCTGGGTGACCTTCTACACCCCTACCGGTGATATCCGGGCCGGGGTATGGAACGGGAGTGGCTTTAGCATCGAAACCGTTGCGGCAACCTCGGCGTACGAGGCCGATCCATCGGTCACCATCCTCCCGGATGGGCGTCCGGTGGTGGCTTGGCGACGGGTGGATGGGGGTATGCGCTTTGCGACCCGCCAGAGCGGTGGTGGTTGGATTGAAGAGAACCTGACGACTACGGCAACTGAAGGCTTAGCCGCCGTTGCCGCTGACGAAGGTGGGAATCTCTCCTTTGCCTGGACGCCAAAGACGGGAGGGGTCATTGCAGCCTATCGGAGTGCGTTGGGTACGCTCAGCGGTCCCGTTCAAATTGCCTCAGGTGGCGAGGGCTTCTTCAACCCGTTCATCACCTCCAATCTCAGTGATCGTTCGTCCATTCACGTCGCGGTCGAGAACTTTACCGGTGGACTCCAGATCAGCTCCTATGTGCTACTGGCCGATGGAGTTGGCGGGGCGATTAGTGCCCAGCCTACGATTGAGGGTGGTGCGGCCCTGTCGAATAAGAGCTCAAGCGTACAGGTGACCTTTGGCAACGTGCAGGGCAACCCGGCCCAGGTGCGCTGGAGTTGGAACACGCCCCCCACTGATACGA